>JBKJSR010000747.1:0-12244 GCA_046594355.1 Bryobacter sp. | reverse complement strand
GGAGTCCTGCTTCAGCGCCTTCGCCGCCGAGAGGTCCTGCTCCAGCGCCTTCGCCGCCGAGGAGTCCTGCTCAGTGGCCATCCTTGCCCCCGAGCGTAGTCATATTGCCAGAGGCATCGAGAGGGAAATCGTAAGGGCCTTCGACGATCGTGAGATTCGGGTTTGCCTCAATTTCAGCCCGCAGGTTCTCACTCAGTTCAAGGTCCGTGAGGCCAAGAGTATTGCGGATGCGGCCAATGGTCACGCTGCTCAGGTCGTGCTTGCCAACGGTCGGCATGAATCTCTCGATACACTCGCGGTCCGTGTCGAAATATACGGGGATCTTGATCGCCGCCGGTGAAGAAGCGGTAAGCGAATTGATCTGGGTCGGCGACCAGTCGATCTGCGGCAGAATCCGGCTGTTCATCACATCCGCCATGCCCATGCCGACCGCGCTACCGTAGGTGTTTCTCGTCAGGTCGCGGATGAAGACGCGATGGATTTTCGGCGGGCCATGCCAGGGATTGTATTCCCCATTCACGCCACGGTTGGCGATCTTGGTATCCATTCCGGCACCGGAAATGTCCTTGCCAATTTCATCCAGAATCAGGATGTCGAGCTCCTTCACCGGCACATGCCCCTGCCAGCTTTTGACCAGGGTAAGCAGCTCTTCTTCCTGCTGTTCCATGCTCTCAACCGGCACCGCTGTCAGCTGGGCGGTGGTGTGGTTTGCGTCTTCAAGAATGGCCAGACCGCCAAGGATCTTGCCACTCTGTAGCACTTGTCGGCCAACGGCGCGGATCATCGTGCCGAGCCCGATTTTGTAAGCAAAGGTGTGATAATACTGCGCGCCGGCAAACTTGCCGAGGCCGATCGCCATCATCTTGTAGAGGCCGCTCTCAATTTTGCCTTCAAAATCGGTATGCCACTTGACGCGGCCAACCAGCATTACGCCATCGCTTTCGTAGGCACTCTTGTCGAGGTAAGCCGTGATGCCTTCGGGCGTTGTTCCAAGTGCGACTACTTCGAGCTGACTGACCACCGGGCAACCCATCGTAGCTTCCGTAATCTTGTACTTGCCCAGGACCATGGCCTGGCCTTCCGGAGAGGCGGCCCCATGACTGCCCATGGCCGGAAAAATAAAGGGGTTCATGCCCGCAGACTTCCAATAGTCCACCACGGCGCGGACGATCGTTGCGATATTCGCAATCCCGCGGCTTCCTACGCCAATGGCGACCCTGGAGCCCGGTTTCAGTTTGGAGGCAAAATCGGCCCGGCGTAACTCGGCGGCAATCGTTGCCGGAATATCTTTTACTGCACGGTCGGGGAAGTATTGACGGATGCGCAGCATCCGGGGTAGTGGCATGACATCATTATCCTACTTCCGGCAGTTGCCCCGGCTGAAACAAATCCATGGCCCTGCACAGACGTCACTCAGCCCTTCGAATTAACACACCCATTGGGTGGGTGCGGAGCAGTTAGGATTATGCTTCAAACCCGTCGTCCAAGTCCGCACCCCATTCGCGTTCCAGCATTCGGGAATACTCTCCCGAGGCATAAAGATCGAAGTCAAACTGCGACGGCTTGATCTCGCCAAAGCTCCAAAGCAACTGGCGGCACGCGAAAAGTTGATCTGCATAACGGTAATAGTGGCGCACAAATTCATCGGTAATCAGGTGCCGCTGCGGTACCTCGTTGAAGATCGCATTCAGGCCCAGAGCCCGCGTAAAAATGCTCTTATAGTCGGCAACGCCCCAATTCTTCAATTTCTCGCGAATGTTGCGTGGAGGGTCTTCTATCAGCATGGCGGCGAAAGCCTGATAACCAAAGCCGCTTCGTTTGAGCTCGTCATCCCGCTCCACCGATTCGAGACACTGCTCAATCCAGCGCAACAGGTCTTTGCCAACATAGAAAAGCATGCGGATTTCGCAGAAGCGGCCATCCAGAAGTTTGTGATCCAGTTCTTCACGGGTCATCTGGCCGCTGGGCAGCAGGCCTTGAAGCATCAAGCTAGCCCTTGAGCTCTCCACCAGTTTGTCGGGCCCTGCAGCCTCGGCAAAGGGGTGCAGGATGAGCGGCGGCAATTTCCAGGTTTTCGTTTTCTTCATTTCGGGCGTGGTCGTTAGGGGCATGACAGGCTATTTCGGACTCTTCCTTAGCTGATCGGCAAGATAAGGCCAAATCCTTAACCATTTTGATGGATCTTGCCAATTCTAGCTACATTACTTTCGCGCTTCCAGTACCACCCTAAAAGTAAGGGTCTCGACTAAGCGTTTTACCTTAATTTCAACCGTATCTCCTACTGACTTCGATCTAAGTAGAAAAGTGTAGTCCTGCAGATTCGACACTTTCTTGCCGTCGAATTCAACCAAAATGTCGCCGCCACGCACACCACCCTTTTCTGCCGGACTGCCTGCACGGACATCCGCAAGTTTCACTCCATCCGGGATTTCGGCGAAGTCCGGAACGCTTCCGAAATAGGGTCCATATCCTCCCCCACCGCCTCCACCGCTCGCCACCGCAGGCGCTTCCACGCGCCGGAATTCAGTCCTCTCGCTTGCCGTTGCGAGTTTTCGGGCAGCCGCAGCAACCACCCCAATCAATTTGCCGTAGCTTCCCGGCTCGATCTTGTCCCAGGTATCGGAAGGCTTATGGTAATCGGCATGGAGGCCCGTAAAAAAGAAAAGCGCGGGAATCTTTTTTGAGATGAATGATGTGTGGTCGCTTCCCCCAATATTGAGCGATTCGCTGAAGTCCGGCTTGAGCGACGCTTCGCTGCGGGTGACCTCTTCGACTATGTTCTTGAAATTCGAGCCTGTACCAGTGCCGGCAACAAAGAACTTACCATCCTTCATCCGGCCCACCATATCGATGTTGATCATGGCCATGCACTTCTCGATTGGCAATGGCATATTGGAAGCGAGATAGTTCGATCCCAGCAAGCCGATCTCCTCTCCGGAAAATGTCGCGAAAAGGATGCCCCGCTTCATTTTGGGTTGGCGCGCCAGATACCGCGCCAGTTCCAGCACCGCAGCCGTGCCGCTTGCATTGTCGTCGGCGCCGGGATGAATTTTGGGCACCTCGCTCGGTGCCATTGAGAATTGACGGCCGTAGCCGAGATGATCATAGTGTGCGCCGATCACGATGTAGTCGTCGGTCTCACCGGGCAGGAATGCGGCGACGTTAAAGGTGGGGCGCATGATGCGCTCGATCTCGATCCGCATTTTAACGGCTGTAGCCGGTGGAAAGCGGAAGCTTTGGGGCTGCATGCTGCGGTCGATAGACTTCACGATGCCCTTCAGCTCATGTCCGGAATCGTTGAACCATTTGTCCGCCAGATTGGCTTTGATCTGTACAACTGGAATGCCGCAATCCATCGCCCCGCTCTGGTTGCCAAAGCTTTCGAGCTTGTCGGCGTCTTCGGGATAAATGACCGCGTTGTTGATCAGGATCAAGGCTGCTGCACCATGCATCTTGGCGTTGATCGCCTTGGTTTCAATACTCGAATGGCGCGTGCGGTTACGCCCATCGAAAACACTCTTTTCGTCCTGGTCCTGCGGTTCGTAACGGAGCACGACAACTACCTTGCCTTTGACGTCGAGCTCCTTGTAATCGTCATAATTGTGCTCGCTCGAGGTGATACCGTAGCCGGCGAAAACCAGCGGAGCTTCGACTTGCCCGGAAGACGAGAAAACGCGGGGAAGAAAATCCACTGCGGCGCTATAGCTTTTGCCGCCGACGCTGAGTGAGTTCTTCTTGCCCAGCTTCGAGTCGGTATTGACGACGAATTTTTGACGGTAGCTGGGATGGCTGTTCTTTTCGCTGAAGGGTGCCTTGAGGCCGGACTTCTGGAAATTCTTCGCGATCCATTGCGAGACCTGATCGAGTTCGGAGGTCCCGGTGAAGCGGCCCTGATAGCGCTCACTCGATAGCATTTTGACGTCGTCCAGCATTTGTTGGCCATGGATCGAATCGGGGAGTTTCGCCTCCGAAGCCAACAGTACAAGGGCCGCGAGGCCAAGCAACAGGCGATTCATCTACTTGACCCCCGGCGTGTTGAGCGTGACGCTGCAGCAGGCGGTGTCGCCGGCGTTCTTGGCCTTAGCCTGATACAGCACCTCAAATTCAATCACCTTCTTCAGTTGATCCCAGGCCATGCTGCCTGCCAGCTTGCGGCCGTTGACATAGACGGTGGGCGTGGAGTTAATTCCAAGCTTCTGTGCCGACAGGATGTCTTTGGCAACGTCGGCATCGCTCTCCTTGTTGTCGAAGCAGCGGGTGAGTTGCAGAGCGTCGAGTCCGTTCTTTGGAGCCCAAGTCATGAACTCGCCTCTGAAAGTTTCCAGGCCAAGCTTTGCCTGCGATTCAAAGACCCAGTCGTGATACTTCCAGTAATTCTCTTCCCCCTGCAGAAGGGCGCAACGGCCAGCGATCGCGGCAGTGCGTGCCCAGGGGTGTATCTGCTCGAGCGGGAAATCGTGAATGAAAAGCCTGACTTCTTTTGGAAAGCTTTGAATCAGATTCTCACGAAGTATCTTGGCTTGATCCTTGCAATAAGGGCACTGGTAATCGGTATAGACACTGACGACGACAGGGGCACCGAGGGTGCCAAGCGAGGGTTGTCCGGCGTTCTGGATCATGCCGATTTCGCGGGCAAATGGGTTGGCGGTAGTATCTAGAACGTCGCCGCGAACGACGGTCTTGCCGTCGGTAGACACGATGTACTTCTGTTCGACAGAACGTTCGCCGAGCGAAGCTTTTACGGTGATGTCTTCAAAGCCCTTAAGCAAAGGCGACGGCTGTGCTTCCTTGAATCTCACCTGGATGTCTGGGGTCCAAAGGTTCAGGTGGCGAAGAAAGGCCTCGAGCTTGACTCGATCCAGAGCAGGCGCTGCGGTCGCTGCCGATCCTGCCGCCGGTGAGCCGATCTTGGCCTTGCCGTGTTTGATCTTGACGGATTGCTTCGCTTCTTGAGCGAAAAGACAAAGCGCGGTGAGCGCAATAGGCACCAGCGCGCGGACAAACAATTGCATATCTCCAGTTTAGTGGAGTTAGAGCACTGGGCCGATGCGCCACGGAACGAATTCCTTGTGGCCGAGCCGTTCGGCACAAGTTTTTTCGCCGGAGGCGACACGCAGACAGAGGTCGAAGATTTCTTTGCCGACCTGCTCGACGCTCGCTTCGCCATCGACAATACGGCCCGCGTTGACGTCCATATTGTCTTTCATGCGCTTGTATGTGTTGGTGTTGGTCGCAATCTTGATCACCGGTACATTGGGGAACCCAATGGCGCTGCCGCGGCCTGTAGTGAAGGCGATCATATTGACTCCGCCTGCTGCGAGGCCTGAAAGCGAGACCGGATCGTAGCCGGGCGTGTTCATGAATACGAAGCCGGGCGAGGTGACGGTCTCGGCGTAATCGACAGCGTCCATCATGGGGCTGGTACCCGCCTTGGCAGCGGCTCCGAGGCTCTTCTCGAGAATGTTCGAGAGGCCGCCTTCCTTGTTGCCCGGGCTCGGGTTGTCGTCGAAGCTGCCGCCAAACTGCCGGAGGTACTTCTTGTAGCCGTTGATGAATCCCAGGAACTTGTCGGCCACTTCGCGGTTGCGCGCGCGTTTGACCAGCAGATGCTCCGCGCCGAAGCACTCGGGCGTTTCTGCAAGCACTGCGCTGGCGCCAATGGCGGCCAGCATGTCGCTACAGACCCCGAGGGCGGGGTTGGCGGAGATGCCGCTAAAGCTGTCGCTGCCTCCACAGTTGAGGCCAAGCTGGATTTTGGAAGCCGGGACGCTGACGCGCTTCTCGGTGGTCATTTCTTCCATGAATTCCTGAATGCGGGCGCGGGCCGCGTCCACCGTGCCACGCGTGCCGCCGCTGCCCTGGAGCGTCAAGCCGTAAAGGCGTTTCGAGCGGGGTGCATTCGGGCCAAGGTAGTGATCGATCTGGTTTACTTCGCAACCGAGGCCAATGATGAGGGCTGCACCGACGTTGGGGTGATTGAGGACGCCGGCAAGAGTTCGCCGCAATTGGTCTGTGTCGGGGCCGATCGAATGGCCGCAACCTTCGCCGTGCGGGAAGGCGACAACGCCATCGACGTTGGGCAGGATGCTGGCCGGATCGAAGCTGTCGGCGATCCAGTCGACGGTGTAGGCGGCGCAATTGGAAGCGGCAACCACGGCGACATAGTTGCGAGTGCCAACACGGCCATCGTCGCGCAAAAAGCCCTCGAAGGTAGGCATGTAAACCGGTGGCGAGGGGTAGGGAATGTCGCCAGCTGGAAACTCAAAGCCTACTTCGTGATCTTGGAATGCGAGGTTATGGACGTGGATGTGCTGACCGGGCTGGATGGCAGTCTTCGTCCGTCCGATCACCTGGCCGTAGCGGATGACGATTTCACCGGACGCAATCGGGAGCAGGCAAATCTTGTGGCCAGCGGGGATGCTGTCGATGACGGCAACGCTCCGCCCGGCGACGACGACGGTCGCGCCGGGGCTGAGCGGCACCCTTGCAATGGCAACATTATCGGTTTCGTGAAGGCGGATCGCGGAGTTTTCCGCAGTCGGTAGTTTGGCAATATCGAGGAGGCCCATGGCTAAACCCCTATTATACTTGAGGAGTGCCCAAGCCCCTAATCTGGCTCGCGGCCGCGCTTGCGATTCCCTATCTTTTTCTGCTCTCCTCAAGCGGCCTGCTTGGTCCGGACGAACCGCGTTATGCCGCGATCGGACACCAGATGGCTTCTAGCGGCGACTGGATCACGCCGATGCTTTGGGGCAAGCCGTGGTTCGAGAAGCCCCCGCTGCTTTACTGGCTCGTTGCCACCTTCGATTCGCTCGGCTTCTCACGCGATTTAGCCGCTCGCCTGCCCGTTGCGCTGATGGGGCTGGGCTTTCTCTTCGTGTTGCCGGGAGTTGAAGTAGCTCTGGTGTTGGGCACTTCCATCGGCTGGCTGGCACTGTCGCAGGTGGGCGTGACGGATATCCCGATGAGCGTTTGCTTCAACGTGTGGCTGCTGATGATGTTGCGTGGAAGGCCCTGGATGGCGGGGATTGCGCTGGGTTTGGCCGTACTTGCAAAAGGGCTGGTGCCGCTGGTGTTGTGTTTGCCTGTTGCCTGGCTGTATCGAAGGGAGTGGCGGCACTGGGTAGCGATGCTAGTGACGGCGTTGCCCTGGTACCTTGCTTGTTACGTCGCCAATGGACAGATTTTCATTGATGAATTCATCGTGAAGCACCACATACAACGCTTCGTGTCGTCTGAGTTGCAGCATGTGCAGCCCTTCTGGTTTTATGTGCCGGTATTGCTTGGGCTGCTGATGCCGTGGGCCCCGGCGTTGCTGCGCATACGGATCGAAGAGGAAACCAAGCCATATCTCTATACGGCGCTTTGGGGCTTCGTATTCTTGAGTGTTTCGAGGAACAAGCTGCCGGCCTATGTGCTGCCGTTGTTGCCTTCGCTGGCGATGCTGATTGCGGGCAGGCTGTTGCGCTGGCACTATGCGGTGGCGGCGGGGATCCTGGCCGCTTTGCCGATGGCCGCGCCGTGGCTGCCAACGGCGATCGAAGATGGATTGGGCAAGGCTGTATTGAGCGATAGCGCGTGGGGCTGGATCCTGGTTGCGCCTGTCGCAGGCTGGGTTGCGTGGCGCTACCAGAAGACGGGTCTTGTTGTTGTGTTTGTTGTCTCCATTTGCGCGTTGAAGTGGCAACTCTATCCGCGGCTCGAGCAGGAAGTATCCGCACGGCACAGTAAGGCGATCTGTTTGCCTGCAGGCGCTTCGCGCGGGTTGCGCTACGGCCTTTCGTATTATGCGAATCGTGAAGTGGATGATTGCCTGGTAAAGCCCAGTGACATCGTAAACTAATAGAATCCATGAGTTTTAGCAGAGTCGAGCGTCGTGAAGCATTAGAAGAAGCATTGCAGAGCAGGATCCTGATTCTGGATGGTGCGATGGGCACCATGCTGCAGCAGCGCAACCCTACCATTGAAGACTGGGGCGGGTCTCAGATGGAGAATTGCAGCGAGAACCTTTTGTACACGCGGCCGGACTGGATTCGCGAGATTCATACCGAGTACTATCAGGCGGGCGCGGACATTGTCGAAACGGACAGCTTTGGCGGGCACACGATTACGCTCGGTGAATTTGGTCTGGCCGACAAGATTCTCGAGATCAATGCGATGGCTTCGGCGGTAGCTCGCGAGGCGGCGGCCGAGTTTGAGAAGCGGGACGGAAGGCCGCGTTTTGTGGCGGGGAGCATTGGGCCGACGACGAAGGCCATTACGGTCACCGGCGGCACTACGTTTGAGGCGTTGCGCGAAGGTTTTTACAAACAGTCGAAGGGGCTGGTGGATGGCGGCGCGGATATCCTGCTGATCGAGACCTGTCAGGATACGCGCAACATCAAGGCCGCCTTGCTGGGGATCAATCAACTTGGACGCGAGCTGGGATATACCGTGCCGGTGATGGTGAGCGGCACGATCGAGAATACGGGGACGATGCTTGCGGGGCAGGATGCGGAAGCGCTATATGCGTCGCTCTCTCATGCCACGATCCTGTCGATTGGACTGAATTGCGCGACGGGCCCGGAATTCATGGTGGACCACATTCGCAGCCTGCATGAGATGAGCCATCATTGCATCTCCTGCTATCCGAATGCGGGGCTGCCGAATGAAGAGCTGAAGTATAGCGAGACGCCCGAAACGCTGGCGGCGCAGCTTGAGAAGTTTGTGCAGAATGGCTGGCTGAACATCGTGGGTGGATGTTGCGGGACGACGCCGGAACACATCCATGCGATCTGGCAGATGACAAAGGGACACGCTCCGCGCAAGCCGAAGAGCTTGTCGCATCGCGCTTATTATTCGGGCATTGAACTGGTGGAAGCGGACGAGACAAACCGTCCCCTGCTGGTAGGTGAGCGGACGAACGTGATCGGGAGCCGTCTGTTCAAGAACCTGATCAACGAAGAGAAATGGGAGGAGGCGACCGAGATTGCGCGGCGGCAGGTGCGCGGTGGGGCGCATATTGTCGATATCTGTTTGCAGACCAGCGAGCGCGATGAAATGAAGGACATCCCGCCTTTTTACGAGAAGCTGATCCGCAAGATCAAGGCACCGATCATGATCGATACGACCGATCCGGCGGCGGTGGCTCTTTCGCTCAGCTATAGCCAGGGCAAGGCGATCATCAACTCGATCAACCTCGAAGACGGGGAAGAGAAGTTTGAGCTGATTTGTCCGCTGGTGCGCGAGTATGGCGCGGCGGTTGTTGTGGGTACGATTGACGAGGACCCGGTGCAGGCGCAGGCGTTTACGCGGGAGCGGAAGCTCGAGATCGCGAAGCGCAGTGTCGAGATATTGACGACCAAGTATGGTCTGGAGCCGGAAGACATCATCATCGATCCGCTGGTGTTCCCTTGTGCGACGGGCGATGAGAATTACATTGCCGGCGCGGTGGAGACGATTGAAGCTCTGCGGCTGATCAAGGCCGAGATCCCGTTCGTGAAGACGGTGTTGGGTGTATCGAATATCAGCTTCGGATTGCCTGCGGCGGCGCGCGAAGTCATCAACAGTGTTTTCCTTTACTACTGCACCAAGGCGGGTCTCGACCTTGCGATCGTGAACACGGAGAAGCTGGAACGCTTTGCTTCGATATCGGCCGAAGAGCGGAAACTGGCGGAGGGCCTGCTGTTTAATTCGCCGGTGAACGGGGAGCCGGAGGATTGGCGCGAACAGACGAAGGTGCAACGTGCGGCATTGAACAAGTTCCATATCGATGCGGTTGCTTCGCACTTCAGAACGGCGGTGAAGAAGGACAAGGTAAGCGCGAAGCTGTTGCCGCTCGATGAGCGTCTGGCGAACTACATCATCGAAGGCACGAAGGACGGGCTGATCGAGGATCTCGACAGGAAAATGGCCGAGGGCGCGGTACCGCTCGATATCATCAATGGCCCGCTGATGAGCGGCATGAGCGAAGTGGGGCGGCTGTTTAACGCGAATGAGCTGATTGTGGCGGAAGTGTTGCAGAGTGCGGAAGCGATGAAGGCATCGGTGAACCATCTGGAGCAATTTATGGAGAAGGCCGACACGGCGAGCAAGGGCAAGTTGCTGCTGGCGACTGTGAAGGGCGACGTGCATGACATCGGCAAAAACCTGGTTGAGATCATCCTTTCGAACAACGGTTTTGAAGTGGTGAACCTGGGGATCAAGGTGCATCCCGAAGAGCTGATTCGCGGCTTCAAGGAGCACAAGCCGGACGCGATCGGATTGTCCGGGTTGCTTGTGAAGAGCGCGCAGCAGATGGTGATTACGGGCTGCGATTTGCGGGATGCCGGAATCACGGTGCCGCTGCTGGTGGGCGGGGCAGCGTTGAGCGATAAGTACACGCGGACCAAGATTGCGCCCTCTTATGGGGCGCTGACGCTGTATGCCAAAGATGCGATGACGGGCTTGCGTTTGATGCAGGAACTCATGGACCCGGTGACGCGCGAGAACTTGCTCAATGCCGACTGGAGCAAGGAGACGGATCTGGTTGTGGCCGAGCCGATGGGGGATGCGGCGGCGCGACTCTCGACCGTGCGCAGCACCAAGGTGCGGCTCGATTTGCCGATTCCGAAGGTGCCGTATTGGGATCGTAAGGTGCGGGATGTGCCGCAGTTGAAAGAGCTTTGGGAATACATCAATCCCTACATGCTGTTTGGCAAGAATCTCGGCTTCAAGGGCAATTTTGAGGCGAAGCTGGCGGAGCGCGATGCGAAGGCGCTGGAGATGTTCCACAAGGTGGAAGAGGTGAAGGAGTGGGCGATGGGGTTCCTGCGTCCGCGGGCGGTTTGGCAATTCTTCGAAGCCGAGCGGGAGGGGAATTCGATTCGCCTGTTTACGCACGGGGCGGAGAAGCCGGTGCATACGTTCCACTTCTACCGGCAGCCGAAAGAGAATGGCTTGTGTTTGAGCGACTACATCCTTCCCATGAAGGACGGACAGCGGGATGCGGTTTGCATGTTTGCGGTGACGGCAGGTGGCGGTGTTCGCGAGCGGGCTGAGGAGGCCAAGCATAAGGGCGAGTACTTCAAGAGTGTGGCGCTTTCGGCGTTGTCGACGGAGACTGCCGAAGGAACGGCAGAGTGGCTGCACCGGAGAATTCGCGAGGATTGGGGTTTTCCGGATGGCCCTGAAGTGACGATGCAGCAGCGCTGGACGAGCCGTTATCACGGCAAGCGCTATAGCTTTGGTTATGGGGCGTGTCCGAATATGGAGGACCAGGTGGCTTTGTTTCAACTGTTGAATCCGGCTGAGATCGGAATGGATTTGACGGAGGGATACATGATGGAGCCGGAGGCGAGCGTGAGCGCGCTGGTTTTTCATCATCCGGATGCGGCTTACTTTACGGCGGCGAGTGCGGAGGAGATGGTGGAGGTTTAGTGGAACGGACTGCGCGGGTGCTTGCGGATGCGGAGGCGCTGGCAGGATTTGGGTTCGCTTGGTAGGGCATTGCCGGACGCGGGGGTGAGCGCGGAGGTGTTTGCGGCGATACGAAGGGTGTTTTTCGAGCCGATGCGCTGGCAGGATTTGGGTTCGCTTGGTGGGGCATTGCCAACAGCGGGGGTGAGCGCGAAGGTGTTTGCGGCGATACGAAGGGTGTTTTTCGAGCCGATGCGCTGGCAGGATTTGGGATCGCTTGGTGGGGCATTGCCAACAGCGGGGGTGAACGCGGAGCGGGTATTCGAATTGCTTGAGGAATTTGCCTCGTCCGCGACCATTATGACGACGGGACCGCGATTTTTTGGGTTCGTTACCGGGGGCTCGTTTCCAGTGGCACAGACGGCGAATTGGCTGCGTTGCGCGTGGGACCAGAACGGCGCGTTGCGGGTGATGTCGCCGGTGGCGGCCGAGCTCGAGAATATTGCGTTGGGGTGGATTGCATCGTTGCTTGAGATTCCCGATATTGCTTTGGGTTCGTTTGTTATGGGCCTGGCGGCGGCTCGTCATGCGTTGTTAGCCGAGCAGGGATGGGATGTGGAGGCGTTGGCTTCGTTTGGAAGAACGCCTTCTTCGAGTGTTTTTCCCATTGGATCGAGGATGCAAAACTGATGATTCTGGCTTCCCCAGTCCAAGCCGACTAATAAAAGTGGGGGTGGCAGCGATTCCTGCATAAGTTCTCCTTTGTAAATGGGTTCGGTCTGCGCAACTTGCATCGGTTCCTGTACGGGGGCTGCGGGGTCGGGCGCGGACTTCTCACTGGATCTCTCGTTGCGTGTCTCCTGCCAAG
>JBKJSR010000664.1:0-3297 GCA_046594355.1 Bryobacter sp. | reverse complement strand
CACAACGTCCGGCATCGGTTTGCTCGGGAAACCATCGGTTCCCTGTATGTGCTGGAAGTGAGGTGCCAGACCAAACTGCGTGAGGATGTTGACAGCGGTGGAAGTCCCTTTGGTGGTAGCAGTAGTTTTGAGTCCACTCAGCTTAGCCAAGGTGTCGGCTACCTCCGGGTAAAGCTTTGTACGGCTGTGTCCACGCATTGGATAAACCCGGCGATATTCGACAATCCAAGCGTCGATCTGATCGGGTGGAGCTTCGGGAAACAGGTCGGAGAACAAGTCTGTCAGATGCCGCCCGATGTAAGTTTGCAGGAATTCGACCGGCACATCGGGGCGGGTTGTTGTGCCCAAAACGCTCAAAACCGCCCCACAAATATCGGGGGCGGAATCAAGCAAAGTGCCGTCTACGTCGAAGAGATAAGCCCGAAAGGGCGGGACAGGGACCACGTGCCTAGGCCGGGCTAGATCCCGGTGTCAGCCCTGGATTCGAACGGATCGTCGAATCGGGACGCAACACCTGTTGGGTCTGGCCATCGCTGTTGTTGGGTTTGTTGTTGGAGTTGGGCCGGATAGCCGGCAGAGACTCGCCTGCGATGAGCAGGCCGACCTCATTGCCGTCGAGGATTTCACGTTCGAGCAGCGCTTCGGCAATGCGGATCACCGCATCGCGATGGCCATCGATCAAGCGCTTGGCAGTCTGATAGCCTTCTTCGACCAAGCTACGGACTTCGGCGTCGATCGCGACTGCGGTAGCTTCGGAATAATCCCGGTGCTGGGCAATCTCGCGGCCCAGGAAGATCTGCTCTTCCTTTTTGCCATAGCTGAGCGGGCCAAGCTTGCTCATGCCCCATTCGCAGACCATGCGGCGGGCCATCTCGGTGGCTCGCTCAATGTCGTTCGAGGCACCGGCCGTCTTGAGGCCGAGGAAAGTTTCATCCGCCACGCGGCCAGCCATTGCCGTAGCAATCTGGGCTTCGCACTGGCCAATGTTGATATCGTTGCGGTCTTGCGTTGGCAGGTACATGGTGACGCCGAGCGCCATGCCGCGGGGAATGATCGAGACCTTGTGAACCGGATCGGAATCGGGCAGCAGGGCACCCACCAAAGCGTGACCCGCCTCGTGGTAAGCCGTGTGCTTCTTTTCGTCTTCGGTGATGAACATCGAGCGCCGCTCGACACCCATCATGACTTTGTCCTTGGCGACTTCGAAATCGATCATCGTCACAACCTTGCGGTTTTGACGGGCGGCGATGAGAGCGGCCTCATTCACCAGATTCGCCAGGTCGGCACCGGCGAAACCGGGGCAGCCACGCGCAATCACGCTCAATTCCACGTCGTCGCCGAGCGGAATCTTCTTCGTGTGTACCTTCAAAATCTGTTCGCGGCCCTTCACATCCGGCCGGCCTACCACCACGCGGCGGTCAAATCGGCCTGGACGCAAGAGGGCAGGATCGAGAACGTCCGGACGGTTGGTCGCCGCCACCAAGATCACGCCTTCGTTGCATTCAAAACCATCCATCTCGACCAGCAACTGGTTGAGGGTCTGTTCGCGCTCATCGTGTCCACCACCAAGGCCCGCGCCACGATGACGGCCGACGGCGTCGATTTCATCAATGAAAATGATGCAGGGAGCGTTCTTCTTGCCCTGTTCAAACAGATCGCGTACACGGCTTGCGCCAACACCCACGAACATTTCGACGAAGTCGGAGCCGGAGATCGAGAAGAACGGCACATTGGCTTCGCCGGCGATCGCACGGGCGAGCAGTGTTTTGCCGGTTCCAGGAGCGCCAACCAGCAAAACTCCCTTTGGAATACGTCCGCCCAGCTTTTGGAACTTCTGCGGCTCGCGCAAAAATTCGATAATTTCCTGCAACTCTTCTTTGGCTTCTTCGACACCGGCGACATCCTTGAAGGTCACCTTCTTTTGTTGCGAGCTATGCAGGCGGGCCCGGCTTTTGCCAAAGCTCAGCGCCTTGTTGCCTCCGCTCTGCATCTGCCGCATCATGAAAATCCAGAATCCGAGCAGCAAAATGAATGGCGCAGTCTGGAAGATCAAGCTCAGAATTCCACTCGAGCTTGTGTCCTTGATGTCGATGTTGACACCCTTCTCGCGCATGATTTTGTACAGGTCGGGGTAAGTGGCCGGTACTGTCGTCTTGAGGCCCGATCCGTCTTCCCGGTAGATTCCGTGGACTTCCGTCCCCGTAATTGCGACGCTCTTCACGCGGTTGTCTTCAACTTGCTTCATGAAGTCGCTAAAAGTGACCTGAGCATCCGCTTTTTTGTTGCCGGTACGGACGACGACGAAGATGAGGGACACCACACAAATGATGACCACCCAGAATATGACCGATTTAACGTTGGAGTTCATTCTTACCTTACAGACGTAAACAATACGTTTCTTGATTCACCTGATGCCAGATTCGTCCTCTAACCAATCGGCTAGCGACGTTACGGCCGCGTCCATTTAATATGCAACGCAGTCCGAGTCTCTGGTGCTGCCGCAAACTCGACCGCTGGGCCAAAATCGGCCGCCCAGACGAGCAGGTCCCCTAAAACAACTATCGGCCAGGCGCGCCGATGCCATAAGGGGATCCGATGCTTTTGAAATAGTTCCTTGATCTTTTCGGGACCAGACGAACCATTCCGCAAATAAGAGTCTCCCGGTCTCCAGTTCCGCAGCTCCAGGCGATGATTTGCCGTGATAGCCGCAAAAAGCCGATCCCAGTCCAGAGTCCCATCACTTTCATTATAGTTACATCCCCGGTCAAGCGTGCTGACTACTATGCCCGCGCCTTCGGGTACTACGACTTGACCAGGCACGGCGAAGTCCACGCGGAAGTTGCGTGCGGGCAGTTCGCTTAAGGTTTGGAGACGGATCACGCGCATCGATCCAAAGCTCCGCATCAAATCGATGCCCGGCACCTGGATGCGGCCATTTCCTTCACTTTCTTCTGTGAGCCGCAATGCTGCTTCTACGTGCGCGAATTCAATTTCCCTCAGGTTTCCTTTCACCCGCTCCAGCAGCGCCCGCAGTAACCGGCGCCGCAAGGCAAGCGGTTCGAGACGAAAACGTTCGCAATCGAGCACCATCCAGTTGACCTCCGGCCGGGCCAATTCCGCGAGTTTTTCCGCCACCAGCCCATCCAGCCATTGCTCTTCGGCGAAGGAAATTTCCGCGAGGTGGGCCAAGGCCCGGTCGGCTTCCGGATTCAACTCGCGGCGCAGCAAGGGCAATAAATCGTGGCGAAGCCAGTTGCGCCGGTATGTCAAGTCGAGGTTGGAAGAGTCCTCGCGCCA
>JBKJSR010000661.1:0-4322 GCA_046594355.1 Bryobacter sp. | reverse complement strand
CGCGTGGCGAGCGCGAAACAGCGGGAGTTTACTTTGCTGGCGCAGTTGTTTACCGATGACGGCGGCTTGCCGGCCCTGGAGCTGATGGGCCTGTACCGCTACCGGCAAGGAGATGCGGCGATGCTGGCCATGCCGAAGGCGGCAGTAGAATATCTGAACGACAATCCGACGAGGGTCTATCTCAATCCGGAACTGACGGACACGATCTACAAGCGCTCGCCGCTGGCTGGTCTTTACCGGGCGATTACGATTCCTGAACTCTACTACGACGGACTGGTGACGAGGGCGAAATACACGCTGTTTCTGGTGCTGGCAATCCTGTATTTGGCGGCGATCATACTGCTGGAGTTTGTGGTGATGCCGCCGTATGTGTACCGGCCGATTCAGGTGTTTCTCGATGCCGACGATGCAGCCATGGTCAATGATCGGGAGCGCGAGCTGATTGGCGAGCACGAGATTCTGGGGGACGAGATCGGGAAGATCATGTTGTCGCGCAATGAGACGATGAGGCGGCTGCGGAAGCAAAACGAGGAGTTGGAAGCGGCGCGATTGAAGCTGCTGGAACAGGACCGGCTGGCGTCGCTGGGTTTGCTCTCGGCATCGGTGGCGCATGAATTGAATACGCCGCTGGCGGTATTGCAGGGCTACATCGAAAAGTTTGCCGAAGAGAGCCAGCCGGCGCATACTTCAGAACGGCTGGCGCGAATGCTGAAGATGACGCAGCGGCTGAGGCGGATCTCGGAATCGCTGGTTGGTTTTTCGCGAGTGCGGCGTGAGCAGGACGAAGCAGTGGGGGTGCGGTCTTTAATGGATGAGGCCTGGCAAATTGCCTCGATCGAAGAGAAGGCCGCGCGCGTCAAATTCAGCAATGAAGCGAAGCAGGAAGATCAGGTGTTGGGCAATGGCGACCGGCTCTTGCAGGTGTTCCTAAATCTGATCCGGAATGCGATCCAGGCCGTGCCGGAGAGTGGGGGAGAGATTCGTGTCGCAACCTGCAAGCTGAAGACGGACGGCAAGCCGATGCTCTCGATACAGGTGGAAGACAACGGGCCGGGGATTGCCCCCGATGTATTGCCCGACATTTTCGATGCCTTTGTATCGACGAGGCTCGACTCGAAAGGAACAGGGCTGGGGCTGACGGTTTCAGAGGGAATCGTGAATCAGCACGGGGGAAGTATTTCGGCGGCGAACCGGCTCAGTGGGGGTGCGAGGCTGGAAGTGCGGCTGCCGGAAGCCGGGAAGCCTTTATCCGGCGCGACGGACCCGAAGTTCGCCGGCAGCGGCAGCAACCGGTAGACGGCGCAGGCCGTCGAAAATAAACTGGGCCTGGCGGGCGGTGCGGCGTGCGCAATCTGTGAGATCTTCGACCTGTTGCCGCCAGTTCTCAACAACCAGAACACAATCCTCGATTACGGCCATGCCGGGGAAGTCGCGGCGCTTGCCCCGCCACTCAGGCACTAGCTTTGCATCAATTCCGAAGGCTGCGAGTTCGCTTTGGAAGCCCCGGGCACCATCGCAGATCAACTGGTGGTCCACATAGATCAGACGATCGCCCATGCCCTTGATGCCGGGAGCGATTTTTAGCCAAATCTCGTTGCCGCCTGCGCCTTCTACCTGGAGCGAAATGGAGCGGGGTTCGGTGATGGCCCGCAGAGCTTCCCAATTCCCGACCACACCAAAAGTCGGAGTGACGAGTACTTTCTTGGTGTGAACGGTGAGTTGTTCGACGACTGTCGCGATTGTCAGACTCATCGTCTCGGCATCGAGATCCGCAAAGATCGGCTCCATGCCTTGCCACGCAATCCCAGCGACTACGTCTGGAGGCGCAAGCACCGACATTATCACCTCGTCCCCAATTCCCGGTCTGTTTCTAAGCATGAAGCCTTACCATTCCACCACACCTCTATGGGCTTTGTCTGCGTATTTCTTGATGGATTTCTTCGTCCCAAACGACGAATTCCTTTATTTCCTTTACTTTGCAGGTGCTGGATGTGCTAACCTAGCAAATTGTCATGCGTGTACCCGAACTCATACAACGTAAGCGCGAAGGTGAAGAACTAGAGCAAGAAGAACTGGCTTTCCTCATCGAAGGCTACATGCGGGGTGAAATTCCCGATTACCAGATGTCTGCCTTCCTGATGGCCGTCTTTTTTAAAGGCCTGACGGATGCGGAAACCGATAATCTTACTGCTCTGATGGTTGCCTCCGGCGAAAAACTCGACTTATCCGATATCCCAGGCCTGAAGGTGGACAAACACTCCACCGGTGGCGTTGGCGACAAAACCAGTCTGATTGCAGCGCCTTTAGCGGCTGCAGCCGGGGTGGTTGTCCCGATGATCAGTGGCCGTTCCCTCGGTCACACAGGTGGAACTCTC
This sequence comes from Bryobacter sp., assembly GCA_046594355.1. Taxonomy (GTDB): domain Bacteria; phylum Acidobacteriota; class Terriglobia; order Bryobacterales; family Bryobacteraceae; genus Bryobacter. Next base: position 1,947 of record JBKJSR010000661.1, on the reverse strand, counting down.
GATAAGCTCGAAGCGATTCCCGGCTTCAACGTCAATCTCACCATCGAACAATTCAAAGCCCAATTGATCCAGCACAAGCTGGCTTTTATTGGCCAGACGGAGCAAATTGCTCCAGTAGACGGCAAACTGTACGCCCTTCGCGATGTGACTGCGACGGTGGAATCGATTCCGCTGATTGCCTCGTCGATCATGTCGAAGAAGCTGGCTGTCGGCCTCGATGCCCTGATTCTCGATGTCAAGGTGGGTGCGGGCGCGTTCATGAAGCAGCAAATTCATGCCCGCCGTCTCGCGCAACTGATGGTTGGCATTGGCCGCCGTCTCGACAAGAAGGTACAGGCGCTGATTACCGACATGAACCAGCCGCTGGGCTTTGCCGTCGGCAACGCGCTTGAGATCATGGAAGTGTCGCAGACCTTACAGAACTCCGGCCCGATCGATCTCACCCGCCTCAGCCTCGAACTGGCTGCGCGGATGATCTACCTCGCCAAGATTACACCGACCCTCGATGCGGCCCGCGAGCTGGCTCAGACCAAGTTGCTCGATGGCTCCGGTTACCGCAAGTTGAAGGATGTGATTACGGCACAAGGTGGCAACGCCCTGGTGCTCGACAGCTTCGACCTGCTGCCCAACGCGACCGGTATGCGGGAAATCGTAACTCCGCGCGCAGGGTATGTTAGCGTGATCGACGCGGAAGGCGTTGGCAAGGCTGTTGTCATGATTGGTGGCGGCCGCAATACGGTCGACGACACGATTGACCATGCGGTCGGGATCATCCTCGAAGTGAAGGTCGGCCAAAAGGTAGATGCCGGCGCAGTACTTTGCCGCCTGTATCATACCAGTGAAACGAATCTCGATGAGGCCGCAGATGTTGTAGAAGACAGCTTCCGCATTTCTTCGAACCCACCCGAGCAGCGCGATATCCTGCTCGAAGTCGTAGGCTAAATGTCATGATCGGCATGCTTGGCCTGGTTGTCATCCTGACAATCTGCTACTTACTGTCGAAAAATCGAAAAGCAATCAAACCGAGGCTCCTTATTTGGGGCCTCGGTTTGCAATTTGGCTTCGCGATTATTGTATTGAAGACGCCGGTGGGAGGCGCTTTTCAAGTAGCCTCCAGAGCCGTAAATTCTTTACTCAAGTATTCCGAGGACGGTGCCTCGTTCCTGTTCGGCGATAAGCTGGGCAAGGCGAGCCCGGAGTTTGGCGTCCTGTTTGCGTTTCAGGTGCTGCCCATCGTGATCTTTATCGCGAGCCTATTTTCCGTGCTCTATTACTTTGGCGTGATGCAAATTGTAATTGGTGTGATGGCCAAGGTGATGCGGCGCACGATGGGGGGATCGGGTGCCGAATCGACCAACGTCGCAGCTTCTATCTTCATGGGTCAGACGGAAGCGCCACTTACCATTCGCCCCTTTCTCGCCAAGCTCACCGAGAGTGAACTGTTCACAATCATGACCAGTGGGATGGCACATGTGTCGGGAGCGACCATGGCGGCCTATGTGAAATTTGCCAACGTGTCGATCGAGCACCTGCTGACGGCGGTAATCATGACCGCGCCAGCGACGATCATGCTGGCGAAGATGCTGGTGCCGGAGACGGAGCAACCGGAAACCGCTGGCGACGTGCGCCTCGATGTCGAAAAGCCCGGGATCAACGTGATTGACGCTGCGGCACGAGGGGCGGGCGACGGGTTGCAGCTTGCGCTGAATATCGCCGGTATGCTGATCGCGTTTTTGAGTCTGATTGCGCTGGTGAACGGCTGTCTGACCGGAATTGGATTGCCTACTTTGCAAACGATGCTTGGTTATGCGTTTGCCCCGGTGGCGTGGCTGCTGGGTGTGGCCTGGAATGATTGCCAAACCATCGGACAGTTTCTCGGGACGCGTCTGGTGTTAAATGAATTTGTGGCCTTTATTGAATTGGGCAAAGTAAAAGCGCAACTCGACC
>JBKJSR010000626.1:0-2674 GCA_046594355.1 Bryobacter sp. | reverse complement strand
GACGCTCGTTACAACCGCATCGTTCGCTATGACATCCCGGATGCCTGGTCGCCAGAGACCCCAACGTCGTTTTCTCCGAGGATGCGGGATGTGATCGCGCAATCCGACTTCAACAGTGGCGAACCGAATCGTGGATTGCGCGTTCCCGGCGCATCCGGACTGAATCTGCCGGTGGACGCAGTTGCTTCAGGCAATAACCTTTTTGTGGTGGATGCAAACAACCATCGCGTTGTCATGATCTCGGGCGGATCGCCGTTTAACAATCCGGCCACAAAGGTATTGGGCCAAACGGGCCTGGATCTGAATTCGCCGAATCTGGTGGAAGGCAAGGAATTTTTCTTTATCGGAGCCTTCCAGAACAGGGCCTATCGCGGCGGTGGCATTGCGCTGGACGGCAACACGTTGTACATCGCGGACACGCTGAACAACCGCGTGCTCGGGTACCGGGACGTGCGGAGCGTGGCGCTGGGCCAGCCTGCGGATCTGGTGATCGGGCAGGCGAGCCTGACCCGGACGACGATCAATTCTCCGGACGGAAATCAGAATATTCCCAACCAGACCGGGTTGTTTTTGCCGCATGCCGTGGCGGTGGACGCCAATGGCGATTTGTACATTGCCGATACGCTGAACAGCCGTGTGGTTCGCTATCCGCGGCCATTCGCCAATCTGGCGAATCTGAGACCAAATCTTGTGCTGGGACAGTCGAGTTTCACGGGACGTATTACTGATGCGAGCCCGCGTAACATGAGTGCGCCGATGGGTCTGGCCTTTACGACAGGTGGGCATTTGGTGGTGTCGGACAATTCGCATCATCGTGTGCTGTTGTTCGTGCGGCCGACCGGTGGCGACTTTAGCAATGGTCAGGCGGCGGCTTCTGTGTTTGGGCAGCCAGACTTTATTTCGACGATCTCGAGCAACGATCAGAAGCGTTTTAATGGGCCGCGCGGGATTACCGTTGACGTGGATGATCGCATGTACGTCGTGGACGGTGGCAATTCAAGGCTGATGATCTTTAACCGCTTGACGCAAGCAGGCAATGACCCCACGCCGGCGCTGACGCTGACGGGATTTAATACTCCGCAGGGTGTACACTCCGACCCGAAGACTGCGGAGCTTTGGATCACAGATGGCAGCAATGGCCGTGCGTTACGCTTCCCGTCTTATGACCAACTCTCAGTCAATTCGCGTTCCAATCTTGGCACGCAGCCGTTAGCGTTTCCGCTCGACATCAAGGTGGATCAGAATTCAAATTTGATCATGGCCGATGCGTCGAACCGCATCGCGTTTTACTATCAGGCGCAGGCAAGTGTGAATGGTGCCAACCAGCAGACGCGGAATCTTGCTCCAGGCATGATTGCAACCATGTATGCCCAGGGTGGCAAGTTTGCCGACGATACCGTGGTTGCCTCTACTCCAACATTGCCGAAGGAGTTGGCCGATACGCAGGTGCTGTTCAACGACTCTCCGGTGCCGCTGTTCTTTGTCAGCTCCGGTCAGATTAACTATCAGGTACCGTGGAGTGCCCAGCCCGGGAGTGACGCTGACGTAACGGTGGTGAAGAAGTCGACTGGGCAGGTGCTGGCATCGAGTCTGGTACGCGTCGACGTGGTATCGCCCGGGTTCTTTACGGCAACTTCGAATGGCCGCGGGCAGATCTCGGCGATTAACGAAGACGGTACAGTGAACAGCATCACGAATGCGATCGCGCGCGGAAAAATCATTTCGCTTTATGGCACTGGCATTGGTGCCGTATCGAATACTCCGGCCGATGGAGCGCCGTCACCCAGTTCGCCGCTCGCCGAAGGGGAAAGGCCGGACGTATTCATTAACGGCAGACAGGTTGGAACAACTGACGTACAGTTTTCGGGACTGGCTCCGGGCTTCGTCGGGCTCTGGCAGTTGAACGTCAAGATTCCGGATGCCGTGCCGCCTGGCAATGCCATCTCTGTCTTGGTGTTGTTGCGTTCCGTGCCGAGTCAGTTCCAGTTGGCAACCGTGATTGCGGTCAAACAGTAATCCTCAATTGCTTGAATACGAAAGGAGGGCGAACATTGTTTGCCCTCCTTTCGTATTCTGGGGTGGAGGTAAGACCATGTTGACCTTTGTTCTGTGGTTGGTGCTATTTGTACTTTGCTGGCCGCTGGCGCTTGTGGCGTTGCTGCTCTATCCGCTGGTGTGGTTGTTGTTGCTGCCCTTCCGGCTGGTGGGGATTGCGGTGTCTGGAGCATTGAAACTCGTCTGGGAAGTAGTGACTCTGCCGGTGACAATCTTGCGGAATCTGACGGGTGCCAAGGCTGCCGCACGCCCATAATATGCTGCGGCCGTGAAGTGTGTTTCATCTTGGGCGACTGTTTACGGCGCGGGGTTCTTACAGGCGCAGCCGGTCAGAAACGAACACGAGATTCTGGCAGGTGTCCGGTTCAGTCGAGTTCAAATCGTCCTTTGAGAAAGGTACAGACTTCGTTTGGCGATGAGCTTTGCTTATTCGGTTGCAGCTGGCAGTGAGATGGCGATGCGGTCGGCGCTGGTACCATGACCGCTTAAATGCGTTCGTATGTCGGCAGCCGATTACGCTGCCTCCGCGATACCGAGCCGGTCTTGGCGGTCGAAGCACTAGTACCACGACCGCGTGATTAGGTTCCTTTGCGGAACCCTCTCTTACGGTCTGGCCTCG
>JBKJSR010000347.1:0-9416 GCA_046594355.1 Bryobacter sp. | reverse complement strand
ACAGGGTAGAGCGAAATTCTTGTGCGAACAGCGAGGCGCACATCATGGTGATCAGCGAAACCTTGAGCAACATATATGCCCAAATTCTACAACATCCCTGCAACCATTGAGTGTTCTCTCTACGGCATCAAAACCTCACCGCGCCGCGCCTCCTAGCCCGGCCACACCGCCCGGCCTCCGGACCTCACCGCGCCGCGCCTCCCAGCCCGGCCACACCGCCCGGCCTCCGGACCTCACCGCGCCGCGCCTCCCCCCGCCCGCCCGGCCTCACCATTTACCCCCAGTTTGTGGATCGGTGCGCCCCATAACCCACAACATATTGTGGCGTGAGCGAAAAATGCCACATTATGTGCCTAGGCGCTTTACTTTTCACGGATCATGGTTTAGTCTGGAATCACTCCCCCCCCGAGTGCCAGACTGCCTTTCTTCCTGAAAGTTCGCGGTCCGGCGATCTTCCATTCACGCGAGGGGATAAATCAGTTGCTCAAACTCAAACGGCTGGAATTGCAAGGCTTCAAATCCTTTTGTGATCGAACCGAAATGCGCTTCCACGGCGATGGAGTTGCGGCCATCGTTGGCCCCAACGGTTGCGGCAAATCCAATCTCAGCGACGCCATCAGTTGGGTTCTCGGCGAGCAGTCCGCCAAGACTCTTCGTGGCGGCCGCATGGAAGACGTCATCTTCGCCGGCACCAAAGACCGCAAACCCATGGGCATGGCCAGCGTCACCATGACCATGACCGATTCCGACGGCTCCTTCCTCGATCGGGTTCTCCCTTCCGAAAAGTCTGATATCAAAGCCGCAGAAGGCGAAGCTCCAGCCAAGCCAAAGGGCCCCCGTGAAATCACCATCACCCGCCGCCTCTATCGTTCCGGCGACAGCGAATACCTGATCGATGGCAAGCTCGCCCGCCTCCGTGACATTCAGGATGTCTTCATGGGCTCCGGCCTCGGACCGGAAAGCTACGCCATCATCGAACAGGGCCGCATCGGCCAGATCCTCTCCAACAAGCCGATGGACCGCCGCGCCATCATCGAAGAAGCCGCCGGCATCACCAAGTTCAAGACCCGCCGCCGCCTCGCCGAAAGCCGTCTCGAAAGCGCCCGTCAAAATCTCAACCGCGTCTTCGACATCCTCGAAGAAGTAGGTCGTCAGGCTAACAGCCTCAAGCGCCAGGCTTCAAAAGCCAAGCGCTACGAAGAACTTAAAACCGAACTCGACACACACATCAAGCTCGTCCTATCTAACCGTTTCCGCTACCTCGAGCGCGAAGCCGCCAAGGTCGCTCTTGAGCTCGGCGAATCCACCACTGCCTTCAACGAAGTCTCCGCCAGCCTCACTGCGAAGGACGCCGAACAGCAAAAGCTGCAGGCCCGTTTCTTTGAAATTGAAGCCGCCCTCACTGCTTCCCGCAAGCAGCTCGCCGAATTCCAGCTCGAAGCCGAACGCACCCGTGGCAAGCTCACCAGCCAGTCCCAGCAGATCGGCAACATCGACCAGCGCCTCTCCCAGAGCGAAGCCGAAGTCACTACTCTTGAAGCTCGCCTCACCGGGATCCGTACCGAACTTGAAGTCGCCCAACACGAATTCACCGAACTAGGTACCCAGGCACAACAACTTCGCACTCAAGTCGACGAAAAGGCCAAACAGCGCGACACCCTCTCGCAGCAGCTCCGCGAACGGTCAAGCCAGCTTGAGCGCAATCGCCAGCAGATCTTCAGCCTGCTCGGTGAAGTAAATCGACTCCGCAATCAGCTCACCCAAGTCGAAACCCAGCAGCAGGGTGTTACCAAAAACATCGAACGCGCCACCCGCGAAGAGACCGAAGCCCAGGCTGAATCCGAGCGCCTCGAAAAGGTCCGCACCGAGCTGAGCGAAAAGCTAAGCGCCCGCCAGATGACTCTCGAGAACCTCGCCGATCGCCGCAAGTACGTCGAGACCGAACTCACCACCCGCCGCCAGCAAGTCAACGACACCCGCCGCCAGCAGGACGTTCTTCGTACCGAAACCTCGCGACTTAAAGCCCGCCGCGATTCTCTCGAAGACATCATCAACCACCGCAGCTACACCACCGAATCGGTGAAGCGTCTCTTTACCGCCATCGGCAAGGGACAAGCCACCGGACTCAAGCCCATGGGTGTGCTCGCCGACTTCATCGAAGTCGACACCGCCTACGAAAAGGCGACTGAAGAGTTCTTGATCGAAGAGCTCGAATACGTAGTGGTCCACAACTGGGATGACGCCAAGCGCGGTATCCAGGTGATGAAGCAGGATCTCGAGGGACGTGCCACCTTCCTCGTCCATCCCGACCCCGATTCAGACCTCACCCGGGGACGCGTCGAAGAGCCTCCCGTCGGCCCTGAAACCGGCATCGTCGGCAGATTGAGCGACGTGCTCAAGATGACGAATGGCTTCCGCTACGCGCCCGCCGAACTGCTGCCTCGCATCACGCGCTGCTTTCTCGCCGACAATCACGACGCCGCCCAGCGCCTCGCCCTGCAATATCCCGACGTCTATTTCCTCTTGTCCGACGGCGTCTGCTACCACGGCTACGCAGTCACCGGCGGCAAGAAGAGCTCCAGCGGTCCGCTGGCCCTAAAGCGCGAACTCAAAGAGCTCACCACCCAACACAGCCAAAAGCAGATCGAGCTCGAAAAGAGTTCGACCAGCCTTCACCAACTCGAAGCCGAACAGACTGTACTCGCCGCCGATCTCGAAAAGCTCCGCCAGGAACAGCAGCAGGAAGAAAAGAGCGCCCTCGTTCTCGATCAGGAACAGCGCCAGCTCGCTACCGATTTGCAGCGTGCCGCCCGCTTCCTGTCTAACGCCCGCGTCGAACTCGACCGCCTCGCGAACGAAGGCAAGCGCCTCGCCGAACTGCGCGAAAACCTCGAGAAGGGCAGCGCTGAAAAAGACCTCGCCCGCCTTGCTCTCGAGACCGCTCTCGAAGTGGAGCGCGGTGCCCTGGACCAGCTCCAACAGCAATTCGGTGCCGCCAACGAAGAACACTCTACCTTCCGTGCGCAACTCGCCAGCGGCGAAGAGCGCCTGCGCAATGCGAGCGGTGCCGTCCAGCGCCTCAATAACTCTTTGAACGAGCAGGGTCGGCGCAAGGAATACCTCTCCGCCGAAATGGAGCGCCTCGGTGTCAATCGCGCCCAACTGTTGACCGACAACATCGAGCTCGACGAAAAAGCCACCGGCTTCGCCGCAAGTATCGAAACGGTCACCGCCGAAGTCGGGGCCCTCGCCAAGTCGGAAGAAGAGATTCGCGCCCAGCTATCCGCCCTCGAAGACGAACTGCGCGGCTTGCGCCAAACCGTTGCGTCACTCTCCGATAAGCGTCAGCAGTCTGAAGTCGAACTTGTCCGCAAGCAAAGCGACATCAGGCATCTCGAAGAGACTTGTCAGAAGGAACTCGGCATCGCCGTCGCTGAACTCGCAGCCGCCGAAGCAACCATCCTCGACGAATCGCAGCTCGCTGAAGCCGAAGAGAAGTACACTGAAGTCCGCCGCAAGATCGAAGCTCTTGGCCCTGTCAATCCCGATGCGCTCCAGGAATTCGAAGAGTCCCAACAGCGCTACGACTTCCTCAACGCGCAGCGCCAGGACCTTCTCGATTCCATCCGCGATACCGAAAAGGCCATCAAGGAAATCGACGTCGAATCGAAGAAGCGTTTCCAGGATGCCTTCGACAAGATCAACGAATACTTCCGTGGCACCTACGAGATTCTGTTCAATGGCGGTGCCGGCGAAATGCGCCTTACCGATCCTACAAACGTCAACGAGAGTGGCATCGACATCATCGCTTCGCCTCCCGGCAAGCGTCTCCAAAACGTTCTTCTGCTGAGCGGTGGCGAACGCGCCATGACCGCCATGGCCCTGCTCATGGCCATCTTCAAATTTCAACCCAGCCCCTTCTGCGTGCTCGACGAAGTCGACGCGCCGCTCGACGAAGCCAACATTATCCGCCTCACCAAACTGGTGAAGGAGATGTCCGGCAACACCCAGTTCATTTTCATCACCCACGCCAAACGCACCATGGAAGCATCTCAATCCATGTACGGCGTCACGATGCAGGAACCCGGTGTCTCTAAACTCGTCAGCGTCAAGTTCCACGGCGGCGAAAAGCCCGCCGTGCCCGTTCCACCCCCCAGCCACGACATGGCCGCCATCGCCTAATTGGTTGTCACAACACTTGAGCACGCGTGACGACGACGGGTCTCGCGCACGTGCTCAATAATTAGCGCGGTGGCGGCAGTCATGGCATCTCTATGGACGTGAATCTTGTTCTCGTCCTTGGAGATCAGCTTGATCTGTCCAGTTCGGCCTTCGACGGCTTCAACCGGTCCAGCGATGTCGTCTGGATGGCGGAAGTGCATTCGGAGGCCGTGTACGTCTGGAATCACAAGGCCCGCATCGCAATCTTTCTTTCCGCCATGCGGCACTTCCGCGATGAATTGCGCCGCCGGGGCTTCACGGTAGATTATCGTCAACTCGACGATAAAGCCAACAAGGGAAGCTTTCTCGAAGAACTCAAGTCTGCCATCCGCCGTCACAAACCTGAGCGGGTCATCGTTGTCGAACCCGGTGAATACCGCGTCGCCGAAGAGCTGAAACAGGCCACTCCAAAGCTCGAGATTCGCACAGACCGCCACTTCCTCTCCACCGTCGAAGACTTCCGCGAACACGCAAAGGGCCGAAAGCAACTCCGCCTCGAATACTTCTATCGCGAGATGCGCCGCCGCTACAACATCCTGATGGAGAAGGACAAGCCAGTTGGTGGCGACTGGAATTACGACGATGAGAATCGCGGCAACTTCCCCAAAGCGGGGCCAGGCCTGCTGCCCGCGCCCATCGAGTTCCAACCCGACGAGATTACTACCGAGGTAATCGCGCTTGTCGAAAAGCACTTCTCCCACCATCCAGGCAGACTCGAAAACTTCAACTGGCCTACAACGCAAGCCGACGCCAAGCTCGCTCTCGACGACTTCATCGCAAATCGGCTACGCCACTTCGGCACCTATCAGGACGCAATGTGGACGGGCCAACCCTGGCTCTATCATGCGCGCATCTCGAGCAGTATGAACCTTAAGCTCCTCGATCCGCGCGAAGCCTGCTCGGCGGCGGAAGAAGCCTATGATCGGGGCGAAGCACCGCTCGCCGCCGTCGAAGGATTTATCCGGCAAATCCTCGGTTGGCGTGAATACGTGCGCGGCATCTATTGGCTCTCCATGCCGGAGTATCTCGACAAAAACGCCCTCGGTGCCATTGAGCCGCTACCCAAGTTCTACTGGACTGGCGATACGGATATGCGATGCCTCAGCGAGGCGATCGGGCAAACTCTGGATTATGGTTATGCCCACCACATTCAACGGTTGATGGTCACGGGCCTTTTCTGCTTGCTGGTTGGCGTCGATCCCAAACGGGTTCACGAGTGGTATCTCGCCGTTTATGTCGATGCGGTGGAATGGGTTGAATTACCGAATACGCTGGGAATGAGTCAATTTGCCGATGGCGGCATCATGGCCTCCAAGCCTTACGCAGCCAGCGGCAAATACATCCAGCGTATGTCGAACTATTGCAGCAAGTGCAAATACGACCCAGCCGAATCTGTAGGTGAAAAATCCTGCCCCTTCACCACGCTCTATTGGGACTTTTTGATGCGCAACGAAATGAAGCTGACCAAGGTCGGCCGTATGGACATGCAACTCAGAAACCTCGTTCGCATCGAACCCGCAAAGAAGACCGCCATCACAAAGCGGGCCCTTGAATTGAAGGAATCCTACCGATGAACACCGGATCTGCCCCGACCCGCCGCCTACCCGCCCTCGACGGCATCGTAAATTGCGCGAACAGCTAAAGCCTCCATCACAAAGCGGGCCAATGAATGGAAGGAATTCTACCAATGAAGTACGTCATTACAGCCGCATACGGCGGCATCGGCTCCGCCCTTAGCCGTCGCCTCGCCGCTAAAGGCCACGAGCTGATGCTGATCGGGCGCAACGGCGATAAGCTGGCCGCGCTCTGTGCTGAAGTGAATGCGCAGTATGTAGTCACCGATCTAACCAATCTCGATCATGTCGAAGCCGGCGTTCAGTCTTTTGGCCCGATCGACGGCATCGTGAACTGCGCGGGCAGCATCCTGCTCAAGCCAGCCCACATCACGACCGAAGCCGAGTTTCAGCAGACCCTCGACACCAACCTGAAGACCGCTTTCATCGCCTTGCGGGCAGGGGTGAAGAATATGCCGAACGGGGGGGCGATCGTGCTGATCTCAACTGCCGCCGCGCGTATGGGCTATGCGAACCACGAGGCAATCGCCGCAGCAAAAGCCGGCGTGATTGGGCTCGCGCTCTCTGCCGCTGCGTCCTATGCCGCCCGTAACATTCGAGTCAACTGCGTCGCCCCCGGGCTGATCGACACTCCCCTCGCGACCCGCATCACCGGTAACGAAGCAGCCCTTAAAACATCATCCTCAATGCACGCGCTGGGAAGGATTGGCAAGCCCGAAGACATTGTCAACATGATCGAATTTCTCCTCGATCCCTCCAATTCCTGGATCACCGGCCAAGTCTTCGGAGTCGACGGCGGCCTTGGCACTCTGCGAGCCAAATGAATTTTGGCTTGGACCTTAGACCACAGATGCCACAAAATGGAGTGGATCGCGGAGGTTCTGCAACTCCCGGTAATAGTAAAGGGGCGTGGGCCGCCGGCCCTGAAACGTGAGCGGCTTCAGAAATTCGATCTCCGCTTCAGTGGCATCGCCACTCAGGGATTTGTCCTTGAGGAATTGTTCGAAGCCCGGTTCGATCCCGAAGCGCTTGTCTGTCTGCACTTCGGTAAATTCAAAGCGCTTGATGCTACTGGGTGCCAGCCGCCGATTGAGGGCTACTTCCATGGCAAAAGTCTTCAGGTCGATATCCCAGGAGTCGATGATCGGGTCCAGGAACGATACGCAGCTATCGAGGGAGACCTGAAATATATCAGTGTCGAGAAACTCAAGCACCGCGACGCGCATCTGTTCGAAGCTGCGCCCGCTGAGCTGAGCGATTGAGCGTAACCATTCCCCGGTGCGCAACTCTTCTCGTGCAACCCCTTGGGCGACATCCAGGATTTTCTGTGTAACCAGCCGCTCCAGTTCTCCAAAGGCTTCTTTTTCAAAAATACGCCGCAGCTCCGTGCGACTGCCCGGGTCGCATTTGCGCAGGATCAGTTCGCGATATTCCCGGAAGAGCGGACCAGGCAAAACTGCTACCTTCCTTTTCAATTCCAACTGGCGCTGCAGCTCGGCGAGCTTAGAAAGTTCACCGTTTGGGACATTCAGGAATTGGCCGATTTTCTCGTAGATATCAGTACGGCCCGGCGCGGGCGGAGCCTTTTTTCGAGCCAGCAATTGCGAAATGTAGGATTCGGTGACTTGTGCGGCGGCCGCCAGATCCTTCTGGTCGAGGTCTAGTTCGATCAAACGCTGACGGATCAATAGAGAAAGGTCCACTTGCGCTCCCTGTCTGCAAGAATTAACTAAAACGAGTAAAGTAACTGCTTTAACTCTGGCACGAATACGCTTGACTTGCAATATAAATTAACTTATAATAGTTAATGCTTGGGCGCAATGGAGCAGGAATTGACAGGTACGCTAAACCAGATCGAATGGGCGGAGCAGATCAAGCCAAAGGTGAACGCCGAGTTTGATCGGGTTTCGAACGCATTTCGCGAAGTCGCCAGTCGGCAGCCGGAAGGGCAGCGGATCGATACGCTTGCTGTAATCGCCATTCTCGAAGAGAAGCGACTGGAAGTAATGACAAATCGCGAGGCCGGCTATTTTATACTCCACTGGCAGGAACTGAGCGATCAAGTCCGGCAGATGATCGCTAAAGATCCTCGCTACCGGCTGATCAAAGCGAACAGAGCGTTGCCGATGAACTCGCAGAAGCAAGAAAAGATATGACCCTCAAAACCGTAAAACTCACCAACAAGGAACTGGATCTGCTGAGTAGTCTTGCCTCCGATCAACTATTCCGCAAAGAATTCATCGACCCCAAAATGCCGGGCTACATCTCGAACACCGCCGATCTGAGCATGGGCAAAGCGCTGGTCGTGCGGCTTCGAGCGCTCCTCGACCCTGGGCCCGCCAGTAATCGCGGACCGAAGAAAGTTTCAAATGCCGTTTGAGCAAGTTCATCCACGGCCTTTCAAGGCTGCGTCCGTGCGCGAACATGCACCGATGCTCTCGGGAGTCTATGGGATTTCGAACGCACGCGAATGGATTTATATCGGCGAAACCGACAACATACAGGACACGTTGCTGAACCACTTACAGCCATTGGATCAGACGCTCCTGAACCAGAAGCCAACCGGATTTGTGTTTGAGATCTGCGATCGGGCACAACGATCCAGGCGGCAGAATTCGCTTATTGCCGAATATAAGCCGGCCTGCAACCAGAGCGGGTCGCGGCAGCGTTGATGGAGGAGTCAGGGCAGAAGGATCATCCCGTGGAGAACCCGAAAATTCAATTCGTATTCAAAGGATTCAGCCAAGTTGCGGGAATCCGGGTCTTTGCCTTTGAAGGTGTCGCCGCCGACGCGACGCGGGCAACTTTTACGGTGAAGACGGATCTTGCACTGAGCCGGACTTTTGGCATCCGGCTTCAGGAACTACCGCTCTTGTGCCGTGCGGTATTGGAGCGGGACTGTACGGGAGTGGAGAATCGCAATTTCGCCTACACCGAAGAGGATATGGGGCGCTATGCCGATTTTGCCAGCTCAGTTCAGGAAGCTGCACTCAAAAGAAAAGCGGCGCGGCGGTCGGCCAATAACCAATCTGATGGCATAGAGCCACTCGCGTAGCTGTAGCGCAGAGACTTTTGCGGCTCAAGCGGGAGTAGGTAGATCCGACAATACAAAATGTCTTGGTCCAAACAAGAGCAAGGGTCCGAAAAGAAGGCGTTTGGCGCTTTGAGGTCACTTTCTGGAGAGGTATGTGCGGAGCAGTTGCGGTTTAAGAAAGCTTGCGCCGCCTTGGCATTGGCCAACCTCGCCAGATGCGACCATGGCAGGGCTGAGCGAAGCAGACCAGGACAGACGCCGCCGACTCCACAGAGCCGGAGCAAGCTCGCCAATCCGGCAGCCAAGCGAGTTGTTTTACCGGGCGGGATTGACCCCAAAGTTAAGTGGTCACGAAGCGCCAAACGTCTTTGGTGCAGGCCTTTGGACGTGATAAAAGCAAGTGGGAAGTGGATGTTTCGAATTGGGTGAAGCTGTTGATGATCGGGCTTCTGTGCAGTTTCGTGAGCGTCGTTCTTTCTTCGTTGGTGCAATAGACTGGGGCCTCAAGGGACTGTCCAGTCTAGGTCGATATGAGTAACCCTCGCTTTATTGGCTCCTCACGGAAATCTGTGGGTAAGTTAAGGTTT
>JBKJSR010000254.1:0-3304 GCA_046594355.1 Bryobacter sp. | reverse complement strand
GGGCTCAGGTGCCTGCTTCCTTTGAAGGCTCCATGGTCTACGACCTGCAAAACGGTCCGATCCCATACAACCAGGCCCCCGATAATCAGATCACGCAACTCAAGGCGCGTCTCCTCTTCGAACCCCGCCACGGCTATCTCCTTAGCGTTCTCAAGGCGCTGAATATTCCGCTTTCCAGCCAGACACTTGTCTTCTCAAAAACCAGCTTTCAGGCCCCGCTCATCTTCCCTTCCGCCCCGCGCGCCATCTTTTTCAACGACGACACTTACATCGGCTGGGTGAAGGGTGCCGACTATCTTGAAGTCTCTACCGCCGACCCCGCCCTCGGTGCAGTCTTCTACGTGGTGGAGCAGGAAGCAAAACCCAAACCCCGCTTTGTCCGCCACGACGACTGCCTGCAGTGCCACCATTCCCCGCGCACCGCCGGCGTGCCAGGGCATATCGTCCGCAGCGTTTACACGCAACCCAGTGGCCAGATCCACACCAACACCAGCACCTACGTTACCGACCACCGCAGCCCCATCGACGAGCGCTGGGGTGGCTGGTACGCTTCAAGCAAGTCGGACGTCAAGCACCTTGGCAATCGGCTCTTCCCAACTCTGGATACTTCCGTCGCCCTCAAGCCCTTCGACTCTCCTGCCTGGCCCGCGCAAAGCTCCGACATCGTTGCGCTGATGGTGCTCGAACACCAGACAATGGGACACAACTATATAGCCCGTCTCAATTACGAAACGCGCGCCGCGCTACAACTCCAGCGCATCATGAACGAGATGGACCAGAAGCCCGATACCGAAGACAGTTGGAGTGAATCCACGCGCCGACGCATTACCAACGCCATCGAAGCCACCGTCCGCTATCTCACCTTTGCCGACGAAGCGCCCTTCCCCCAGCCCATCCGCGGCGACAGCACTTTCGCGCAGGACTTCGCTGTCAAACATCCGCTCAAGCAATTCAATCTCGATACCCGCCTCTTCGAATATCCGCTCTCTTACCTGATCGAATCCAAGGGCATCGCGGCACTCACCCCAGTCGTTCAGCAAAAACTTCGTGTGCGGCTCGCGCAAGTGCTGCTCGAAGAAGCCGGCACCAAGCCCTACGCCCAGCTCCACCCCGAACGCGCCAAACAAGCCTGGCGCATCTATCGGAATTCTCATCCCGAAGCAACGATTCGCTGATGCAATCCGGGCGAATTCTCCGCAGCGGCGATTGCGTTTAGCGCTCACGCCCAGCCTTCCCTCACACACCCCACCACGGCTAGACGCGCCTCGCGCACAACCGCTGCATAGTCCGGGAAAATCAAATTGAGTGGCACCACCAGTCTTGGTGCAATCCCCTTCACAGACGTCAAGCTGGAACTTGTCCGCGTCATCGACCGTCGGCGTCTTCCCCACCGCCCTAGGCAATGAAATCTCGTTCAGCAAGCTTGCCGCCGTGCGCACACCCCTCGCGTGCCGAAATGAAATTAATCAAAAGTTTCTTTTAGACACTGTCTTGTCTGTCCATAGTCGCGGTATCGGAAACTATAACGCCGTCTGCCGCGTGTTCGATCTGCTTGTGTCCGGCAACGCATTGAAGTGGGAATCCACCGAATCTGAAGCGGGCCGATTCATCTGCTGCGCAACCGGCCAGCTTCTCGATAACGGCGAATTCGCCGGACAAAAAATGCGCGGCCATGAACTGGCCCTGCACCAGCAGTTGCACCCTTCCTCAACAACGGAAGCTGGACCCGCGAAACACTCCTCGCCTGGGACGTCCCGCACCTACCCGGCGTCGCCTTCCTCTACGCAAAAGAAGTCCGATCCACCCCCAAGCTGTTCAATAGCGAATACGGCGGTGATGGTCTAGCCCAAGTCGGCATTGTGCCAATCTACGGTGTCGGCCTGCCGATGCGCTATGAGCTGACCCGCTCTCAGAGACGCTCGCGAAGCAAACCGAACAAGCCACCATCTTTCGAGGCAGCGGCATCTATCGGGCCTGCCCTGCTGTTCTTCAATGACAGTGCTCCTCATATGGGACATCGCCGATCTCGATAGCTCGATTCTGCCGTTCCGTCCAGGTAGTGCGGCTGGCTGCATCAGGACAACAACGCCTCAAATATGCCCGCCTGGAATGCGCTACAACAAGAGTCTGGTGGAAGTCGCGCCCCGGCAACGGCAACTTCGGGCCCTGGGGTAGGGAATGCCGCTTCTTACTTCAACGCCGGCAGTTTCTTCTCCATCATTGGCGCGAATTTACAATGGAAGGCTAGGCCCCCAACACTCTTGCGGAATCCGCGTGCTGGCGGATGGCATGGCTGCTTGTCTGTCGCCCTCGTCGTCGGCCGTCCTGTCTGCCAAGGCCAATCCGGCGAATCGGCAATCCTTCACGGCTCCGGCTTCGGCGCCACCATGCCCGCCACCGTCATCGGACGCATCCCAACGAGCGCAACAACTCTATCGGCACGCATTAAAATCCGCATTTGCAACAACCCGGCGGCAGTCGATTGCGCCGGACGTAGCAGCGTCCGAATCAATATTAGCCGCCTCCTCACGAACCCAAAGTACTGGAAATTAGAAATCCTCTTGCCTTCCTCGCGCAGTTATCTAGTACTATTAGTACTAGATAACTGCGAGCACGCTTCTCAGCTTACTTACCCCCTCCCGTCGGGGGTAGGTGAAATTTATTCGTCTAAGGTTTTTCCCTTACAGGTTTAGATTCTTGCCGCAATGCGGTAACACTTGCTAAGGTTGATCCTCTAAGACAATAATGAATTGGATTATAGGAAACGTTTTTTCAGACATCTATACTTGGGGTACTTTGGAACTAAAAGTACTGATAAATAATAACCGCCTACCAGCTTTGGTATTGTTCGGACTACTCTCTTTCACAAACACAGCCAGCGCCATCATCGTGGGAGGCACAAGCGCCAACGATGGAATTTATGCTGCTTCTGGGTATACCGGCGTGGGTTTCTCCGTAGCAAGTGTTGGTTCCTGCTCCGGTTCGCTTCTTAGCACAGGTATGCATTTTCTCACCGCCGCGCATTGCATTCTTGGAGCCACTGGCAATGCCACGATCAACTTTTCAAATGGAACCAGCGCTTTCTCCTACGCATCGGTATCGATGATTGCCCACCCGGACTTCAGTTCTTCCAACTACTTCGGTGGTGCAGACCTTGCAATCGTCACACTCGGCCAGATCGTCGACGCCAGCATCAGCCGTTACTCCCTTTACTCCGGCACTGGCGAATTGGGCCAGTCCGGCACTCTCGTGGGGTATGGCCGTGAAGGCATCGGCACCAATGGTGGAGATTCCGGTACCTTCG
>JBKJSR010000248.1:0-6876 GCA_046594355.1 Bryobacter sp. | reverse complement strand
ATCGCCATTGCGGTGGTCGAGGCCGCTCAGGACATTAAGATGGTCGCGGTAAGGTTCAAGCGACTTGAGAGTACGGCTGAAGGCAAAGTCGCGGCCTTCGGCTTCAGGAGTCCAATCCTTCATGATGATGCCATTGGGGACGTAGAGAAAGGCCATGCGTACGGGTGGCGTGGCACCAGAGATCGCCGGAGCGGCAAAGGCCGGAGTCATCGCGTCAAACAGGGGCAGGGCAAGGGTTGCACCCATGCCTCGCAAGAACGTGCGGCGAGCTAGAGACTTCTTGGTGATGATCATTTTTCCGGGCTTCTCCTCAATCGAAAGGGTACGCTATTCACGATGGCATTTGCCACTACTGAAAAGCGGTAGTCGCTTTTGGCCGCCTCGCGGCGGATCTGACGGACAGTGGGCTGGTCGTAGGCTTCAAGACCGCGACCGAGCGCGTAGGTCAATAATTTTTCGGCGAAACAGTCGACAAATTCATCTTGACGGGTCATCAGAACTTCTTTAAGTCCGGCGGGACCGGCAAGGATTTTGCCGTTGGGAAGTGCGCCGGTGGAATCGATCGTCGCGCCCCCTTCGGTCGTGCGGAACTTGCCGACGGCATCATAATTTTCGAGGGCAAAGCCGAGCGGGTCGAGACGCGAGTGGCAGGAGGCACAAGCCGCGTTGGCGCGATGTGCTTCGAGAGCGGCGCGCAGATCCTTGGGCGAAGTAGATGCCTTGTCGGCAAGGTCGGGAATGTCGGGCGGCGGTGGCGGGGGCGGGGAACCAAGCACATTTTCGAGCACCCACTTGCCTCGCAAGACAGGCGAGGTGCGGGTTGGATAAGACGTCACCGTGAGGATGCCGCCCTGGCTCAGGATGCCGCCGCGCTCGGCGGGATTGACGGCGACCCGGCGAAAGTAGGAACCGCGCACATTTTCAATGGCGTAGTGTTTGGCGAGGCGCTCGTTGAGAAAGGTGTAATCGGCGTTGATGAAATCGAGGACGCTGCGGTCCTGCTCGATAATGTAGGAAAAAAAGAGTTCGGTTTCTTTCTGGAAACTGGCGCGCAGGGATTCGTCGAATTGCGGGTACTTGTCGGGGTCGGGACGCCACGAAGCGATGTTGCGAAGCTGCAGCCATTGTCCGGCAAAGTTTTCGACCAGTGCCGAGGCCTTGCGGTCGGCGAGCATCCGCTTAACCTGCTGCGGGAGTACAGGCCGCAGTTGACGATTGGCGGCAAGGCGCAACAATTCGTCATCCGGGATACTGGACCAGAGGAAGAAGGAGAGCCGCGAGGCGAGTTCCAGGTCGGAGACTTTATGAGTTGCGCCTGGAGTCACGCCGGGCAGAGTTTTCTCGACGCGGAAGAGAAAGTTGGGCGAGACGAGAATGGCGCGGAGAGCGTTTTCGATGCCGGAGTCGAAGCTGTTGCCGTCCTTGCGGCCGGCAACAAAGATCTTGAGGAGTGGATCGATTTCGGTAGCGAGGACGGGTCGGCGGTACGCACGGCGGGCGATGGTGGTGAGGATCTGCCGGGCGCAGAGTGCTTCGGGCTGATTGGGTAGCGGACGGCAAGCGAAGATTCGCTTGCGGCTCTGCGTTTCTCCAGGACCTTGTGGATTGAAGGGACCGCCAATCGTGATGTATTCGACACCGATACCGAAGCTGAGTGGAGGACCGTTGCCCCGGCGCACCTGAACGCCTCCCTCGGACTTGGGAGATTCGACGAGCAGACCCGCGCCAATCGAGTGCATGCCAGCCTTAAGCGGAAGGCGGAACTCAAAGTTTCGCGTCACTTGGTTCTCTTCGGCTGGATCGACATTGGCTTCGAGAAGTTTCGCTCTTGTGCCGTCGACTCGCACGTCGAGTTGGGAGACAGGGAGGATCGGATCCGGGGTGCCGCGGATGCGGATCAGTATCGAATATTCGGCGTCGAGGGGAAAGTAGCGGCTGATGGCGAGACCATTGCGGACGCTGATCGGCAGACTATCGGCAGGGAGCACTTCACGGGAGCGCGAAGTATAGCGTTCGATCGCCGGAGCGGCTTTGACCGTGCCAATGGCGAGGCGGGCGACGCGGCGCGCGGTGCTCAAATACTTTTCGAGCAGCATCGGAGAAGTGCTCAGCACAGAGCCGATGTTGTCGAAGCCGAAGCCGGAATCGTCCGAGGGCAGGCTGGCGGAATGATCGAGATCGAGCGCGAGGATGTCGCGGATGGAGTTGGAATATTCGACGCGATTGAGGCGGTGGATCGAAGGGGTGCCAGGATCGGGTTTGACGGCGAAGTTGTGGTCGAGTGCTTTTTCAACGTGCGTGAGGAGTGCGCCTCGCGCTTCATCCGCGAGTTTGGGGCCATTGCTGGGAGGCATTTCGCCACTACGGACTTTACGAAGAATCTTTTCCCATTCGGGGATTGCGGCGGTGATGTCTGCGGCCTTCAAGCCCTGGAGGGAGAGGTTGCCGGATTTGAGATTTTCGTTGTGACAGCCGAAGCAGGTTCGGTTGAGCGTTTTCTGTGCCGCGTCGATAGAAGGGGTTTGCGCGAAAGCGCAGTTTGAGAGGATCAGGAAGAGGAATGCCAGGAGCAAGGTTGGTAACTCGTTAACTATTAATTTATCATCTTTGATATGCGCTTTCTTCTCTTTGCTGTGTGTGCTTTGGCTTTGTCCGCCGCTGTGTCCGACTTGCGCCTGATCGAGGCGGTGCTGAAGGGGGATCAGAAAAAAGTACTGGCTTTGTTGAAAGCAGGGGCGAAGGTGAACGAGGCGCGACCGGATGGATCGACGGCGCTGGCTTGGGCGGTGAATCGCGAGGATGCCGAGATTAGCGCGGCGCTGGTGTCGGCGGGCGCTAACGTAAACGCCACAGACGAGAACGGCGAGACGCCGCTGGGGATTGCGTGTGGCCTGGGGAATCTGGGGATTGCGAAATTGCTGCTCGCCGCGAAGGCGGATCCGAACCGGGCGCGATGGAATGGCGAGACTCCGCTGATGGGAGCGGTGACATCGAAGAATGTCGAGCTGGTGAAGCTGCTGGTAGCGGCGGGAGCGAAGGTGGATGTGATGGAGGCGCGTTCGGGGCAGACCGCATTGATGTGGGCGGCGGCGGAGGGCATGCCGGAAGTCGTGAAGTTGCTGGTGGAGAAGGGTGCGCCGGTGAATGCCATCTCGAAGAAGGGCTACAGTGCATTGTTGTTTGCGGCGCAAGGCGGGAATGTGGATTCGGTAAAGGCGTTGATCGAAGCGAAGGCCGATACGAAGTTTGTATCCCCCGATGGGTCGTCGCCGTTTCTGGTGTCTCTAGGTCGCGGGCATGAGGCGGTGGCGATGTTGATGTTGAATTACGGAGTGGACGTGAATACGAAGGACAAGAATGGCTCGACTCCTTTGCACGAGGCGGTGTCGCAGGGGAAGGTTGCGCTAGCCAAGGAACTGGTCGGCAGAGGAGCGGACTTGAAAGCACGCACTGGCGTTGCGGCGGGCCGGGCCAGTTTTTTCCGCCTCGGTGGGCTGACACCATTTTTGAGTGCGGCGCAGACGGGCAATATCGAGATGATGCAGGCCTTGCTGGGGCTGGGGGCCGATGTGAAGGAGACGAATCCGGACGGAGTGGGAGCATTGCAACTGGCGACTTTCAGCAGGAAGCTTGCGCCGGTGAAGTTTCTGGTGGAAGCCGGTGTCGACGTAAACGTGACGCGGAAAGGGGACGGCGGAGCATTGCATGCGGCGATTCGTTTTGGCCAGAACGATGTCATTGAATATCTTGTGGCGCATGGCGCGGATCTCACGGTGAAAGACCGCTTTGGACGGACTCCGCTGGAGGAGGCGGAGTTTGAAGCACCGAAGCCGACGATTGATCTGGTGAGGAAATTGACGGCGGAGAAGGCGAAGTAGGCTATACTCGAGAGGTTGTTTGTTCGGGCCGTAGCGCAGCCTGGTAGCGCGCTTGCTTGGGGTGCAAGAGGTCGCGAGTTCGAATCTCGCCGGCCCGACCATTTAACACCATCTGGATTTCTGTTCGGCCTTAGCGCCGCAGTCCGAACACGAAGAGTCCGTTTCCCGCCGCTACTGCTACGTACTGCTGTCCATTGACGGCATAGGTGATCGGCCCGTTTGCGATTGCGCCGCCGAGCGAAGTGCGCCACAGGACTTCTCCCGTTCGGGCATGGATCGCATAAAAATGTTCCTCACGATTGCCGGCAAAAAGCAGATCCGTGGTCGTGGTCAAAATCCCGGAATCGGTGACGTCGATGAAGTCCAATTGCCACTTCTTTTCGCCTGTTGCCGCAACCACCGCCATCACCGCGCCGTGCCCTTCTTCCGGCTTCCGCGTGTTTGCCTGCACGCCCCGATTTAGGCCGAAACTCGTGCGCGGATATCCACCGATAAAGCGCTGCCCTTCCTTGTAAGTGTCCGGGGTCTTCACAAAGGTGGAGAACGTGTTGTTCCAGGCCGGGATGTAGAAGAGCCCAGTCTTGGGGCTGAACGAGGGCGAATACCAGTTCGTGCCACCCTGGACGCCGGGGTAGACCAAAGTGCCTTCGCGCGAAGGTGCTGCTGCCGCGACCTTCTGCGGCCGCCCCTTGAGGTCAAATCCATCCATCCACGTCACCTTAGTGAATGGCTTTCCCACCAGAAACTCACCGGTCTTACGGTCGAGCACATAATAAATTCCATTCCGGTTCGCCCACATCAGTACCTGGCGCGTGCGTCCCTTGTGCTGAATGTCACCAAGCACAGGAACTTGCACCGCGTCGTAGTCGAGCACATCGTGTGGCGTGAATTGGTAGTGCCACTTCAGCTTCCCCGTATCGGCGTCCAGCGCCAACACACAATCCGAATACAAATTGTCGCCGGCACGCTCATCTCCATTCCAATCCGGACCCGGATTCCCTACGCCCCAAAACGTCAAATTCGTCTCGGCGTCATAAGAGCCGGTGACCCAAATGGAGCCGCCTCCCGTCTTCCAGGAATCGCCGGCCCAAGTTTCATTGCCGGGCTCACCCGGCCCGGGGATGGTGTTGAAGCGCCAGGCTTCCTTGCCGGTCTTCGCATCGTAGGCAGTAATGTAACCGCGGATTCCGTACTCGCCACCCGCGACTCCCACCAGGACCTTGTCCTTCACAATCAGTGGAGCATGCGTCAAGGAATACCCGGCTTCCGGCCTCGCGACGGCTATGTTCCAGAGCGGTTTACCCGTCTTGGCATCCACAGCAATCAGCCGCGCATCGATCGTCCCCATGTAAAGGGTGTCGCCCAGAATCGCCAAACCGCGATTCACTCTTCCGCAGCAGACCCGGCTTTCTTTGGAAGGCGAGTAATTGTAGGTCCAGAAGATACGCCCCGTCGCCGCATCGATCGCGACGATATCGTTTGGGGCCTGCACCGTATAGAGAATTCCATCCACCACCAGCGGCGTGGCTTCAAACTTTTCAAAGGATGCCGATTGGAAGACCCATTTCAGCTCCAATTCCTTCACGTTGCCGGGATGAATCTTTGCGAGCGCGCTATGACGCTGGCTCAACGACGAGCCCGAGTGCGTAAGCCAATTCTGCGGCTCCCGTTGTGTATTCTGGAGCCGGTCCCAACTTACCTGCGCGTCACTAATGCAGCCACTTAGTAACAGCAAAAACAATTTCGATTTCACGGCGTACCTCTTTGGCTCCCGACATAGGCGATGAGATCCGCCAATTCCTGAGCATCGAACTTTCCACGATAAGACGGCATCCAGGACGGTGCCGACAACACTTCTTTCAGCTCGCTTCGCTCCAATGAACGCAACGAGCCCTCTTGATCCAGCAACTGCACGCTGTAGGTATCCTGATTCAGCAGCAATCCCGTCAACGCCGAACCAGCCCTGCGCACGAGGCGAACCGGCCGCGAACCAATCGGGTACTGCGCATCCGGTTCGAGTATCGCCGTCTCTAATTCCATGGCGCGCAATATATGGCCCGCTGCACTCAGATCCGGACCTGAACGGCCACCCTCACCACGAATTCGATGGCAGCCGGCGCAGCCGCCTTTGTTCTCAAAAAGAAGCTTTCCCCGGGCCGCATCACCGGACGCCGCCGCGATCGACTTCCGCCCCTTGGCATCATTCATAATTCGGAGATATGCCACGATCATTGAGGCCCGGTAAGGGGAGATGAACGTCGCCGGCATTCCCGTATTTGGCAAACCATTCAAGATGATCTTCACCACATCTTCGTCGCTTGTGGCGATTCTGAACTTGCCGCGACCGAAGTCTATCCCAGCGACGGACGCGCCTTCCCCGCCATGGCAGCCGATGCAATTCACCCGATAAAACCGGCGTCCCTCTTCAATGTCTCCCTGCGTGTAGCTGTGATCTTGAGCTGACGCCAAGCTGGTTAAGGCCAGAAGTATGAGAGCAATCTTACGGAGCACCACGACCTTGGAAGTATATCACCAGTAACCAATTGAAGCCACATATCTAAAAACACCAGTTTGAAAGCTCACGCGATGGCCGGCATTCTTTTTTGGGTCCGTTTTGTTTTAGACTTTCTTGAAGATTATCCGGGAGAGAATCGGTACTCGCCTGGGCTGCGCAAGTTGTTCCCGTGCGCATCACGGCGTCTCAGTGCCGCTTTGGCGCGGATCTGGGCGGAGTAGGGGTGTCGTCCTTGCGGCGAGTGATCGGTGCGGCAAATTTTCAAAGAGCGGTTGGCCCTTGGGCCTTGCCGATTGGACTTCGTTCTGTTGGATGGTCAGGTGACCGGATTCCGCAC
This sequence comes from Bryobacter sp., assembly GCA_046594355.1. Classification (GTDB taxonomy): domain Bacteria; phylum Acidobacteriota; class Terriglobia; order Bryobacterales; family Bryobacteraceae; genus Bryobacter. The sequence continues at coordinate 146 of JBKJSR010000248.1, read as the reverse complement.
TGAGAAGGCTGAGGTCCTCGTGGGAGAGCTTGATGTATTCGGCGTCCGCAATTGGCTTCGTTCGGAAGAGGTCCTCTTGAGAGGGTTTGATTAGAGTTTGAGGTGACCGGCCGCTACACCGAGACGGATGAGGTCTTCGTCGGAGA
>JBKJSR010000180.1:0-5233 GCA_046594355.1 Bryobacter sp. | reverse complement strand
GCCGCTCGCCGAAGCAGACCTGCTCAATCAGCAAGGACGCTTCGATCTCTCCCTTCGCACGCGCCTCGATACCCAGAATTTCGGTTTCTACCAGAACGAACGCTTCGAGATTGCGCTCGAGCAGCCCACAACGGTCTGGGGCTCTACACTTTATAGCGGCTACGGCGTCAGCCACGGCCTCTATCCCGATTACGACGGCAAATCCCTCACGAACGAGGCCGGGCAGTACCGTGCCGGGGTGCGCGTTCCGCTTGCTCGCGATCGCGCGATCGATAACCGTCGCGCCGATCTCGCCAAGGCCCGCATCGGTTTACGGCTTGCCGATCTTTCCATCGATCAGCAACGCCTCACCATCCTTCAGACTGCAACTCGCCGCTATTGGGATTGGATTGCCGCCGGCCGGCGTCTCTTGATTGCCAACACGCTTCTTGAAGTTGCCATGGGCCGTGACGCCATCCTGCAGGAAGCGGTTGGCATCGGCGCGCTCCCCCAATTCGAACAGCTCGACAATCAGCGCATCGTATTGCAACGGCGAAGCAATGTAGTCGAGGCGCGCCGCAGTCTTGAGAATTCTTCCATCGAACTCAGCCTCTTTCTGCGCGATGGCAGTGGACAACCCCAGCTCGCGCCAGCCCAAAAGCTGCTGCCGGGCTTCCCCGACCCCGCCGAAATTTCCGAAAATCAGATGCTCGAAGACATGAATGCGGCTCTCAGCCGCCGTCCCGAAGTGCTGCGATTTATCTTCCAGCGCAACCAGGTGCAACTCGACAGGAAGCTGGCCGAAAACCAGCGTCTTCCCAACATCGATCTCTTCGCCGAGTACTTCCGCGAGGCGGGCGACGGCAGTGTCAGGCGCGGGCCTAACGACCTTCGTGTCGGCCTCATCTTCGACCTGCCCTTGCAGCGCCGTCAAGCCACCAGCCGCTTGCGCAACGCCGAAGCGCGTCTGGGCCAGATCGACCAGCGGGAAATTTTCCAGAAAGACCAGGTCACGGCCGACGTGCGCGACGCCGCATCGGCGGTGCGTGCGGCTTTTGAACGCTCCACCGTCGTCTCCGAAGAACTCGCCGTCACCCGTCGCGTAGAAGACGCCGAGCGCCTGCGCTTTGAGCTCGGCGACAGCACGCTATTCGTTCTCAATCAACGCGAGCAGGCAACGGCGGAAGCGGCCATCCGCGAGGCAAATGCGCTGGCCGATTACTTCCGCGCTTATGCCGCTTACGAACTCTCCATCGCCAAGGCCCTGATCCCCGGTTCAAAACCGGCCTTCACTTCACCGGCGAATACGCAGCAGCCTTGAACAGCGAAATCGTGATCACCCGGGGCGTCTACGATGTCAGTCCGGATTGGCCTGAAACTTCGGCCAGGCTTCCTCGCGAGCGGCGAGACTTGGCATCTGCGGCCCCGCAATGGCGCTGGCGTAAGGTATTGGCTCGATGCCGCAACGATGAAAGATCGGCCTTCACTTCACCGGCGAATACGCAGCAGCCTTGAACAGCGAAATCGTGATCACCCGGGGCGTGTAGCCATGATCTTCAACTGATTTCTGACGTGTACGATGCCAGTCCGGATCAGCCTGAAACTTCGTCCAGGCTGCCTCGCGAACGGCCAGGCTCGCAAAGGGAATCAGGTAGGTGAGGTTCGGCATCTGCGGCCCAGCAATCGTGCTGGCGTAAAGTATCGGCTCAATGCCGCAACGGTGGAAGATCGGGATTTCGGGCCCAGCAAAGCGCTCATGCACGCCGTTCATCTGCCATTCGCTCGGCGCCTGATACACACGCATCTCAAAAATACGTTGGGTTTCGCTTTTCGCCACAACGGGCGGGCAATAATCTGTGGCCGCCAGCAAACTGACCGAATGCGATAGATAAGGCCCCTGCCGATCCCAGGTGGAATTGGCGGCGGCGAGAGTGGCGTCTGCCTTTAACTTGAGCATCGTCCCTCGCCAGGAAGAAAGATCACTGAATTCCTGCAGGAAGATCACTTGCGGCTGATGCGCAGCAACCGTAGCTTCAAGCACAATTTGTGAACCGCCCCCCTCCCTGGCGAGGGCAGGCAGCAGGGCGTCACGCAAATAGCCATGCAGGCGGCCCAACTGTTCGCCATTGTCCAATAAAAACTGGTGCAGAACGAAGATGGGTCCTGCCTCATAACGAGCATCGAGTCCGATCAAAGTGCTGCTTCCTCCCCAGATTTCTAAAAATTCGCGACGCTCAATTGTGCTTGCCATTTGCGCCGCAGGTGGGCTACTAGTTAGAGTACCTTTGATGCCCCTTCGTTTGATCTTTTTGGCAATCTGCACTTTTCTTCTGAATGCAGCCGACTATCGCACCCCCGCCGGTACCGAAACGGCGGCAAGACGGCCGGGTGCGCTCACCATCCTGCCGGGCGGCCGTTACGTCACTCCCTTTGGACAAACGCACCAGACGGGCCCCGGCCCCTTTGGCATCGTCGTCAACGCCAAAGGCGACACCATCGTATCCGCCGACGGGGGTCCAAACCGTTACTCGCTCACGGTAGTCAAGCGCGACGGGCAGTTTTGGCGCACCAAAACCATCAAGGGAAAAAGGGCGCGCCGCGATCCGGATGAGGACGAAGAAGAGGAAGGCTTCCATAGTGTTTTTCAAGGCATGGCCTTTGATGGCGCTTCGGGGCTGTTCGTCTCAGAGGGAAATTCCGGCGTTGTGCGCCGTCTCGATACCGACAACGGCAAGACGCAGTTCAAACTGGAACTGAACCAGGGTGAGTTCCGCGACAGCTACAGCGGCGATCTGGTTTACGACGCCAAGCGGCACCTGCTTTACGTGGTCGATCAGGCAAACTTCCGCATCGCGATTTTCGATATCGCAAAGCATCGGCTCATCCAGAGCGTGCGCGTAGGCCGCCTACCCTTCGCAATCGCTTTCTCACCCGATCTGCGCCGCGTCTACGTCACCAACCTTGGCATGTTTGAGTACAGTTCGATTCCGGGTGCCAACCGAAAGCGCCCTGTCGAAACAGGCCTTGAATTTCCCGCCTTCGGCTTCCCCTCGCGAGAGTCCGCCGAGGGAGTCGAACGCGAAACCGCCGAAGGCAAGGTGAAGGTTGCGCCACTCGGCGATCCCAACCGCGAGGAATCCAACTCGCTTGCCATCCTCGACGTCTCCACACCCGGACAAGCCAGGCTGTTGAAGTTTATCCGCACAGGCCTGCCCTTTGGCGCACAAAGCCTTGGAGGCAGCTCGCCAAGCGGCGTCGCCGCTACCAGCGACCGCGTCTATGTCGCTAACGGCCACAACGACTCGATCACCGTAATCGACGCACGCAAGCTGGAGCGCATCGAAGACATCCCCATCCGCATCCCCAAACTGGAAGGCCTGCGCGGCGTCCTGCCAATTGGTCTCGCCTGGCATGAGGCTTCCCGCCGTTTGCTGGTCGCCGAGGCCGGCATCAACGCAATCGGTGTCATCGATCCGCAGGCCCATCGCGTGGTCGGTCATATCCCCAGTGCGTGGTTTCCCACCGACCTCACGCTCAGCGGAAACAAGGTCTACGCAGTTGCCGCCAAAGGATTCGGCACCGGGCCAAACGCCACCAGCACCCTTGCCTATGAGCGCAGCTTTCAGGCGGAACTCCGTCGCGGTGCAGTCCAGATTTTCGACCTTCCCGCAGACTCCGAACTCCCCGCCATGACGCAGACGGTTTACAGAAATAACGGCTTTATCGAAACCGCAAACGCCCCTGGTCCCTTGCCCGCCGGAGTTAAGCATGTTGTCATCATCGTCAAGGAAAACCGCACCTTCGATGAAGTTTTCGGAGATCTCGAAAAGGCGGACAATGCCGAAATCCGCGGTGCCTGGCTGCTGGCCCGCTACGGCCGCTACGGCATCGTGCAGGTAGAACGTTCCGCCCTCAAGCCCCGCATCAGTCAAAAGGGTCAACTGATCAGCCCCAATCACATCGCCCTCGCGCAGCGCTTCTCGATCAGCGACAACTTCTACGCCGATGGCGAAGTGAGTGTCGATGGCCATCACTGGGTTGTAGGCAGCTATCCCAACGCCTTCACGGAATCCACTCTCATGGCCGCTTATGGTGGCCACAAAGACTTCCGCTTGCCCACTACGGCTCCTGGCCGTCTTCTCTATCCCGGCAGCAACTCGAGTGTGCATCCCGAAGAGCAACTCGAAGGCGGCGCGCTCTGGCATCATCTCGAGCGCAACAGGATCAGCTTTCGTAACTATGGCGAAGGCTTTGAGCTCGCCGGTGCCGACGAAGGCACGGGCCTCAAACCCACTGGCGCGCGTTTTCTCACCAACATCCCGATGCCCGATCCGCTCTATCGCAACACGGCTCGCGACTACCCGAATTACAACACCAACATCCCCGATCAGTTCCGAGCCAGCCAATTCATCAAAGACGTGAAGGAACGTTTTGTCGATGGTGGCGAAACGCTACCCCAGTTGATCTTCATCCATCTGCCCAACGACCACGGCTCGAAGCCCCGCCGCGAAGATGGTTATCCCGTCGAAGCCAGTTTCATGGCCGACAACGACTACGCTCTCGGCCGCATCGTCGATTTTCTGTCGCACACCAGATACTGGGAAAACATGGCCCTATTCGTCACCGAAGACGACGCACAGGGCGGCGTCGATCACATCGATACCCACCGCACGATCATGATGGTGATGGGCCCCTATGCAAAGAAAAACTACGTTTCGCGGGTCAACAGCAGCTTTCCGGGCATGTTGAAAACGGTCTTCCGGTTATTGCAGATTCCTTCGCTCAATCTCTACGACCATGCCGCTCAGGATCTCTCCGACTGTTTTGCGCTCACGCCCGATCCTGCTCCCTACCAGTTGAAGCCCGCCAACCCGGAGATCTTCGATCCCTTGCGCGCCAAAGAGCCGCGCGACCCCATTCCCGGCCCGCGTATGGACGACCCGATATTCCTGCGTGAACAACACGAAAAGAAGAAACCATGAGACCTCTCGCCCTGCTCACGCTCGCCGTCTTTACCGCTCAGGCTCAGCCGCCTAAGCCTCTGCCACCTCCTGGAGTTGCGATCCCGGCCGAGGTGCGAACTACTCTCGAAGCCAAGCTCAAAGAGCTCAATCAGCAGATCGAGCCCATCGCAAAGCACGCGCTCTTGCCTGACGTACTAATCTTTCGCGAGGCGGCCCGCATTGCCCTCACTTACAACGAATTCTTCAAGGCGGACGAAGGCGCAAAGGCGATCAAGCTGCTCGATGAGGGG
>JBKJSR010000559.1:0-3059 GCA_046594355.1 Bryobacter sp. | reverse complement strand
ATAGTCAACCGCTTCGATATTCTTGGCATATGTATAGGTACTCGTGAAGCTGAGGCCGTGAGAATAACGCTTGGTAGCCGTAACCTGCAGCGAGTTATACCAGATGCGACCGGTGTTTAATTGTTCGGTGTTGAAGCTCGTGAATTGCGGAAACGGGCGAAGGAGTTGCGACCGGGGGACGGTAGAGTTATTGAGCCCGGTTCCGCGGATGAGACCGGCGAATGGATTCGGCACCTGCTGGTTGAGGAAGTTGGGATTGCCGCCGATAGAGGGATTCCCCAGATTGAGAGTCGCGACACTTACTTCATTAAACCCCCTTGAGGCCGATTGGGCCATGGAGCGTGAGCCGACGTAGGATACGTCGAGCAGGATGTTGCCGGGTACCTGCCGCTGAATGCCGAATGAAAACTGATGGACGTACGGTACACGGAAGTCGGGATTGATGAAACTGGGTCCCTGACCGAGAAAGGTCTGCATCCCCGCCGCTGCACCGGCGGGTTGAAGAATGCCAGTGGGGAAGGGGTTCCCGATCGTGCTCGCGGGAGTACGTCCGGCATCCAGCGTTGCGATGAAGGGAGTGGATTGGGAGAAGCCGTTCAAACCTCCACGAAAGGTTGGGTTCAGGAAAAACAAACCCCAACCGCCGCGCACAACCGTCTTTTCATTTAGCGCATAGGCCGCCCCTACTCGCGGTTGGAAGTTATTCCAATCCATGGAAGCGGGCGACCGGGAATTGCCGTCGACACCGGCGAATCCGATGCCGCCTTTGGCCACGAAGCCTGGAAATTTGGTCTTGTCGATTTGCGCGGAAATCGGATTCTCGCGGTCGGCGAAAAATCCATGGTTCATGCGGTTGAAACGCTCGGTGAGTGGCGTATTGAGATCCCAGCGGAAGCCAAGATTGAGTGTCAGTTTGCGTGTCAGCTTGATGTCGTCCTGGATCCAGGGCGCGTAATAAATCCACTGAAAGTAAGGTTGGGCGACATTGGCAACCGATCCGGAAGATGCGTAACCAAGCAGGAATGAGGCCGCTCCTACACCGCTTGTGGCGTCCTGAACCAGGTAATCGCTGCGCGTGAAACTGCGGTTAAAGTCGTAAGTGCCGGCGGCGGAACCGGGACGGAGCTGCGTATATCGGGTAATGCGCGTATCGAGACCGATTTTGATGGTATGTTTGCCGCGAACGTGCACGAGATTCGGCTGCAACGAGAGTACGGTTGTCGGTTCAAACGTTACGTTACCGGAGCCATGACCAAGAGTGCGGGCATTGGCGATTGATATCTGAGGGAATAAGTCCGGCCTCGGGAGTTGGCCCACTAGCGACTTCGGAAATCCGAGTTGAGTGTTGTCGAAGCCCTGGTTACCGAATGGGCTAAGGTCTTCAACCCAGTAAGAGATGGAGGCGCGGAGATTCAAGATCGTAGCCGGTGTAATGTTGGCGATGTAGTCGACTACCGCACCATTGCTGCGCTTGCCGCCGTTACGGTAGTCGCCCGCGACGCCCGGAATGCCGTTCGTATTGCGAAGCTGTTTGAAATCGCTCCCAGACCAGCGGCCATAAATTCGCTGACTGGCGCTGATCGTGTGATCGATACGGGAGGTGAGATTTAGAAACTTGAAACTCCCGACGTTGGGATTCAGAAAGAAATTATTCTGCCATGCGACAGAGCCCGGGGTCGTGGTATTCGGCTCGGGGTAGAGTTTGAGGATGTTTGCCGCGATCGGCGAGATTCGATTGGGAGGAATGATGTTGCCGGGGAACGCGGAACGGATCCAATTGTTGCCTTCGAAGCGGCCAGTGAGCGGATCGAAGATTGTGAAGAGGGCACCGTTGTTGTCGAAGGTTTTGGAGAAATCGCCGCGGCGCTGTTCGGTGGAGGGCACCGAAGAAATCGATTCCGACGGGTAGAAAGTGTCTTCACGGTACTTTTCCAAGGCGAAGAAGAAAAACGTCCTATCCTTGCCGCTGTATAGGCGGGGAATGGTAATGGGACCGCCCACGGTGAAGCCATACTGGTCCAGAGCGTTGCCTTGACGAGCGGCCTTTTTGGCGTTGTTTGAGAAGGCATTGGCATTGAGCGAAGTGCGCTTCGCGAATTCGTAAACCGATCCGTGCAGCCGGTTTGTACCGCTGCGGATGGAAACGTTAATCACACCGCCGCCCGTGCGGCCATACTGGGCATCGTAGGCACCTGTCATGACCTTGAACTCTTGCACTGCATCGACAGAAGGGACGTAGGCGACGTTATTGACGCCGTTATAAACGGCGTTGTTGGGAGCGCCATCGAGTAGAAATTCGTTGTTCGTACCCCGGCCACCGTTGATCGACCACGACGAGATACCAGAATTGGAAAAGGGGTTCAAGTGCTGCGTGCCCGAGGTATGAACGATGCCTGGGGTAAGCGCCGAAAGCATCATGGGATTGCGTATGTTGAGGGGCAAGTCGGCGACCGTTTTATTATCGATGACCAGACCCCGGTCGGCCTTTTCGGCGTCGAGGAGCGGAGCTTCGGCGCTGACCGTGACGCTGTCGGATACTTGACCAACCTGCAGGACTACATCAATGACCGCCGACTGGCTAACATGCAAATCGAAAGCGTCACGAACAAATCCCCTGAACCCGGTTTTCTCCGTCGAGAGCCGATAGGCACCAGGATTCAGGAATAAGAACCTGTACTGGCCGGCAGCATTCGTGGTGGCCTCGAATCCGACCGAAGTGTCACGGTTGGTGAGCCGGATGCGCGCGTTGGGGATTACCGCTCCGGTACCGTCGGAAACAGTTCCGCTCAAAGAGGCGCGAGTTTCCTGTGTGTAGGCACCTGAGCTGAACAGGAGACCAAGTGCGGTCATAAACAGCAGAGATGACTTGATCTTGCGGCGTTTCATTTATTATTCCTTTTACGTTCCCAAATCTATGAGGAACGATTATATTTGCTGAGAGCTATTGAAGGCAAGTTAAAGTCGCGGACGAGGCACTGGGCAGGCCCGGTAGCGGCCACTGCCAGCTAGCGAACTTTAATCGAGTCGGGACTTACGGCTTCGAGCTCCGTCGAAACGCC
>JBKJSR010000054.1:0-4946 GCA_046594355.1 Bryobacter sp. | reverse complement strand
CCTTGCGCCGCTTCAGTACTTTCTGTACGTGACGCGTTTTGAACCCGAGAATCATCCCTTACTGGTTCGCGAAAGCTTTGAGCGGGTGCAGACTTCGATGAAGCTGGCGCTGGTGGGAGATGCGCCCTATGCTCACGAATATATTGCCCGCGTCCGCGACACGCGAGACCCGCGCGTAGTGTTGCCGGGGGCGATCTTCGGCGGGGGTTATCGTGTTTTGCAATCCCACTGCTTCGCTTATGTTCATGCCACCGAAGTGGGCGGAACCCACCCTGCGCTGATTGAGGCAATGGGCCGTGGGGCACTGATCCTGTATCTGGAAACTCCGGAAAATATCGAAGTGGCGGGCGGGATCGGAATTCCCTTCCGGCTAGACACATTGAGTGATGCAATGAGATGGGCGCTGGCGATGCCGGAAAGCGAACGGGAATTACTACGGGCTGCCGCGCTCGAACGCGTGCGGCAGCGCTACAGTTGGAATGTGGTAACCGACCAATACGAGGCCCTGTTTCGAGAGCTATGCCAAGGACGTGGTTAGAAGTTTCACTCGACCGGATTGCGCTGAATTACCGGATGATCCAGCGCACGGTGGGAGCTGCCATTCAATTGATGCCCGTGGTCAAGGCGGACGCCTATCGCCACGGAGCTACCGCCGTGTCTCAAGTACTCGAACACGAAGGCGCAGAATGGCTCGCGGTCAGTAATCTGGAAGAAGGCAAGGCCTTGCGCGAAGCCGGTATTCGAGCGCGTATCCTCGTTCTCGCCGAGCGGGTGGATACCGACTTGAAAGCCTGGCGCGAGCATCGGCTTACTCCTGTCATTCATGATCTGAGCGAGATCCGCACTTTGGACGCCGACATTGCCTACCATCTTAAAGTGGATAGCGGCATGGGGCGGCTGGGCACCAATGCGAGTATCGCCGGGATTATCGAAAGTGTAAAAGGAACCAGGCTCGAAGGGTTGATGACGCACTTCGCTTCATCGGCCAATTTCCAGAGCGAGCAGACCAACCAGCAGCACCAGCGTTTTGAAGAAGTACAGGCGGCGCTCGCACAGAACGGCATCCGGCCTATGTACCTGCATGAAGCGAGTACGAATCCATTGCACTTCGGATACAAACAGAGCTGGGGCAATCTGGCGCGCCCAGGCTATGCGATCTATGGCTATGTTTCCCGCTCGCGGGGCAAGGCTCCCGATGAGTTACTCGATGTAGCTCCGGCCCTTGCCTGGAAGGCAAAGATACTACTGGTGAAGGACGTTACCCCCGGCACTCCGATCGGGTATGGGGCACAATTTGTCGCCGACAGGCCGATGCGAATCGGCATTCTCGGTGTTGGGTATGCCGACGGATTGCCACACCGGCTTGGGAACCGCGGACAGGTCATCGCCGCCGGCAAGCTGGCAAATATTCTGGGGGCAGTCTCGATGGATGTTACAACGATCGACCTGACAGATGCTCCCACATTGCAGGCGGGCGACGCTGTGACCTTACTCGGACAAGAGGGAGATATCAGTATCGACGCACGGCAAATGGCTCGCGATGCGGGGACGATCGCTTACTCCATCCTGTGCGGGATCTCAACCCGCGTTCCCAGAATCTACGTTTGAGGACGCTTCAGTGAAAATCACCAACATCGAAACCATCGTGGTCAATGCGCGGATGCGCAACTGGATTTTCGTTAAAGTGGAAACGGACCAGCCAGGACTGTACGGCTGGGGTGAAGCCACTCTCGAATGGAAGACCAAGGGCGTAACAGGATCTATCGAAGATTTGAAGCCGTTGATCCTTGGCCTCGACCCTCGCCGGATCGAGCATATCTGGCAGATCATGCACCGGCAGTATTTCTGGCGCGGCGGCATCGTGACGATGTCGGCTATGAGCGGTATCGATCAAGCCTTGTGGGACATCAAGGGCAAGGATTTGGGCCGGCCGGTTTGTGAATTGCTGGGTGGGCCGGTGCGGGATACTTTGCGCCTCTACGATCACCTCGGCGGAGGAAGTCTCGAAGGCATGTACAAGACGGGAAAGCCGGATGATTTTGCGCGGCTGATTGGCGAGAGCAAGGCGAGGGGATTCACGGCTGCAAAAGGCATGCCGATCCCGATCTCGGAGCCGATTGAGAGTGCTTCCACTTTGCGCCGTGCGGCCGATTGTGTAAAAGCGATGCGCGAGGCGGTAGGCGACGACTTTGACATCATGCTCGACCTACACGCACGCTGCACGCCGGCGGCGGCAATTCAATTTGGCAGGATGCTCGAAGACTATAACCTGTTTTGGTATGAAGAGCCCTGCTGGCCCGAGCATGTGGACGGATTGGTGGAAGTAGCGCGGGCGCTGCGCATACCGATTGCAACAGGCGAGCGGTTGGTAGGCCGTTGGGAGTTTCGTGAATTGCTCGAGAAGCGGGCCTGCGCGATTGTGCAGCCGGATGTCTCACATTGCGGCGGCATCTCCGAGGCACGGCGCATCGCATCGATGGCCGAAACTTATTCGATCACGGTGGCATGTCACAATCCGCAAGGGCCGATCTCGACGGCCGCGAGTCTGCATGTCGGCTTTGCCACGCCAAACTATCTGATCCAGGAGATCGTCTGGAACGACGTTCCTTGGCGCATGGATGTGGTGCAGGGAGGTTATGACGTAACGCACGGCTTTGTGAGTGCGCCTGACAAGCCCGGCCTGGGGATTGATGTCAACGAGAGCGAGGCCCGCAAACATCCGGCGAAAGAAGAAGTTCTGATGCCCGCATTTCGCCGCGATGGATCGGTGACGGACTGGTAGCGACTCTCCGCCTATATGAGCCATAGGTCATTTGATATGGTTCTAGCGGATAGATCCCGTTAGGCTGCTGATAGGCAACTCCATGAAACGAATCCTCTCTGCACTCCCTCTGCTCGCCGCGCTCAGTTTTGCGCAAAAGCCAGCCATCACGACCAACGGCGGCGTTCCCGTTGGCGACAACCAAAACTCTAAGACTGCGGGCATCGACGGCTCTGTTCTGCTCGAAGACATCCACCTGATCGAAAAGCTTGCGGCTTTCGACCGCGAACGCATCCCCGAACGCGTTGTCCATGCACGCGGTGCCGGAGCTCACGGTGAATTTATCAGCGCCGGGAACTTCAGCGATAAAACGATGGCCGCATTCCTGTCCGCAGATGGTAAGAAGACTCCGGTCTTTGTCCGCTTCTCAACCGTAATTCACAGCAAGGGTTCGCCTGAAACCGCTCGCGACCCGCGTGGATTTTCCACCAAGTTTTACACCGAACAAGGCAACTACGATCTCGTCGGCAACCACCTGCCCGTTTTCTTCATTCGTGATGCGATGAAGTTTCCCGACATGGTGCATTCTCTCAAGCCTTCGCCGGTCGACAACAAGCAAAACCCGAATCGCTTCTTCGATTTCTTTAGCCATGTCCCCGAGTCGACAGCAATGTTAACTCATCTGTATAGCGACAATGGCACACCGGCCAGCTATCGGGAGATGAACGGCTTTGGCGTACACGCCTTCAAATGGGCGAATGCCAAGGGCGAAGTGACCTATGTGAAGTACACATGGAAGACCCGGCAGGGTGTGCGTAACCTAAGCGCCAAAGAAGCCACAGCGATGACGGGTCAGGATTGGGGACACGCGACAACCGACCTTTACTCGAGCATCAAGGACGGCAAGAACCCTCAGTGGGATCTGCATGTGCAGATGCTGAAGCCGGAACAGTTGAACAGTTTCGCCTTCAATCCTCTGGATGCCACCAAGGTCTGGCCCGAGAGTATCTCACCGCTGGTGAAGGTCGGCACGATGACGCTGAACCGTACACCCGAGAACTTCTTTGAAGAGACGGAACAATCGGCGTTTTCTCCCGGTAACCTGGTTCCCGGTATTGAAGCGAGCGAAGACCGCTTGCTGCAAGGCCGCCTGTTCTCCTACTTCGACACACAGCGCTACCGGCTTGGTTCGAACTTTCAGCAGTTATCCATCAACAAGCCACAAGGCAAACTGATGAACAACAATCAGGATGGTGCGCTCAGCACACGAGGCCGCAAAGGCGAAGTGAACTACGAACCCAGCCGTTCCAACGATAAGAGCTATCTCGACGACAATAAATACCGCTATTCCAAGCGCCCGCTTTCCGGTACAACCATTCAGCAGGCAATCGCCAAGACCGATAACTTCACGCAGGCCGGCGAGCTTTACCGCTCGTATTCCGAAAGCGAGAAGACCAATCTGATTGCCAACATGAGCGGAGATCTGGGTCAGGTGAAAGACAAGCGCATCGTCTACAAAATGGTGAGCTTTTTCTTTCAGGCCGACGCAGATTACGGCACAAGGCTGGCAAAGGCGCTCAACGTCAAGCTTGACGACGTAAAGAGCTCGATGGCAAGCGACTAAGCAATGAAAGTCCAGACGACAATCCTGGTGGTGGCCCTTATGGCCACCACCCTCAGGGCAAGCAGCGCCGAAGACCTTCACAACGCTGCCAGAGGGAATGACGCGAGTGTGATCCAGCGTCTGGTCAAAGACGGTATCAGCGTGGACGCACCAACGAGCAGAGGTTTTACGCCCCTGATTCTCGCCTGCTATGCAGGAAGTGAAGAGGCCGTGACTCAATTGTTAAAACTGGGTGCCAACATCAACGCCACCGAATGGACGGGATCGAATGCGCTGATGGCGGCAAGCTTCAAAGGCCACAGGCAGATTGTTCAACGATTGTTGAAGGCTGGTGCCAAAGTGGATGATACAAACAAGATAGGCGCAACGGCCTTGATGTTCGCCTCGCTCACCGGCAAAGGCGAGGTAGTGGATCTTTTGCTCACAAGAGGTGCCGATCCGAAACGCCGAGACGATCGCGGCTACGACGCTATACAATTGGCCGAAGGCCAAGGTAACACTCCACTGGTGGATCGTTTGATCCTCGCACTACACGGCCGATAACGGGAGGGTAATGGATTT
>JBKJSR010000578.1:0-3282 GCA_046594355.1 Bryobacter sp. | reverse complement strand
CCTGGATCTGGCGCGAGTCGATGCGGGTGGCACCGATAACTCCATACGTAGGTGTATTGACGGAGGTGCCGGGTTGAGCGAAATTGGCACGGTTCGGCAAATTGAAGAATTCGCCGCGAAGATCAACGGAGTGCTTGCCTTCGAAGAACCGGAAGATCTTGCTAACGCTGGCGTCAATACCAATGATGCCGGGTCCGATGATGGTGCTGCGACCGGCGGTGCCATACCGGAAGACCGGTTGAGCGGCACCGGGGGCGACGCCGAGGCGATCGACGAAAGCCTTGGTATTGAAGAACCGTGAGACGGTCTGTTGGTCATCCGGCAAGTTGGCCTTTTCGGATGAGACGGCGTCGGGCTTGCAGTAACCGCCACCATTCTGAATATTGCCGGGGCCGCAAAAGGCTGTGGCGGGGAAGCCGTCTTGGAAGGTGAAGATGCCTCCGAGCTGCCAGCCGCCAAACAGGGCGTTGGCAAAGCCGTTATCGATGCCGAACTTGCGGCCTTTACCGAAGGGCACTTCGTAAAGGAAAGAAGTGGTCAGGCGCTGGCGGAAGTCGAAAGCGGACAGGCCGCGCTCGGCGGCGAGGTTGTAGTTGTCGGAAGGCGTAAGTGGGTCGCCGTCGGTAGTGCGGACGCCGGATCCGTTGTCGATGGACTTGCCGTATGCGTAGGAGCCAAGCAGAGTGAAGCCGTTGGCGAAACGGTGCTGCAGGCGCATCTGTAAGGAATGATAGGTTGCGTGGCTGGGAGCGTTCATGACCTGGAAACCGCCGAGATCGGGGAAGGGCCGGTTGGCGGTCTGATTGCCGGGCCGGGGTATGGGATTGTTGTAGGACATCAGGCGGCGGAGCTTGATGCCGCTCGATCCCATGTAAGTGACTTCGAGGGACATGTTCTTGCTAAGTTCGCGTTGGATGGAGGTCTGCCACTGGGCGACATAGGAGGTGCGCTCGCCGTATTGGTTGGCAAGCAGGAAGGTGGCGGCGGAGGGATTGGTGAACAGGCGATCCCAAGTCAGGTTGGGTGAACTGATGTTGGCGGGTTCGGATTGGCGGACAGTGAAAGGCTGGTTGCGGACGATGTCGAAGACGGCGTTGGCGATGTCGCGGACGAAGTAAATGCCGAAACCAGTGCGCCAGACGGTCTTGGCATTGAGCTGGTAGGCGATGCCGATGCGCGGGCCGATATCATTGCGGTCCGGCCGGAAGGCACCGCGTCCGAAGCGTCCGTCGCGGACATAGTTGAAGTTGGAAGGAAAGGGAAACTGGGGGTTGCCAGCGAGAGGGTCGCCTGTGCCGGCGCGGATGAAATCGGGACGGCGCGAATTGTCCCACAGGAAGTCGACGTTGACGATGGCGTCGTTCTTGTCATAAAAGGGGGATTCGTATTCCCAGCGCAGGCCCATGTTGACGGTGAGTTTGCGGGTTACTTTCCAAGTGTCCTGCACGAAAAGGCCAATGTAGTTCTGGCGGAAGCTGGAGACGGGAGCGCCGACCTGGCCTTCGGTATTGTTCATGAAGCCGAGGAGCATGTCGGCCATGGGTTCGGAGGTGTACTGGCCGTTCCAGGAGAAGCGGCCGCGGGGGACGACTGCTCCGATCTGGTTGTAGCGGAAACGGCGGTACTCGCCGCCGAACTTGAGGGAATGCTTGCCGACCGTCCAGGAGAAGTTATCGCTGACATGGAAAGTGGTGTTCCAGTTCACGAAAGGGCAATCGTTGCAATCGCCGGAATTGGAAAACCCGGCAATCTGGAAGACGGGAATGCCCCAGAAGAGGGGATCCTGCGAGATGCCCTTTAGGCCAAGTTCGCCGACGACATTCCTGGTGTTGGCACGAGTCTGGATGTTGGCGGAGTTGAAGTAATTCATGCCGAACTTGAAGTCATTGACCTTGTTCGAGCCGATGACCGCGGTGTGGCCGATGACACCCTGCTGGCCAAGGATGTCGACATTATTACCCTGATTCTGGATCTGGAAAGGAATGTACTGGGGTTCCTTGGTCTGGGAGAAACGGAAGAAGGCATTTTGATTGGAGCCGATGGAATAATCGGTGCGGAAAGTAAATTGGTCGCCGTCGGTGCGGCGGCCTTCGTCGTTGAGGTAGTTGTTAGTGATGCCCAGAGCGCCGCCGCCGGGCTGATTTGGCAACGGGAAAAAGTCATTCAGGACCTTGCGCGAAGTTGCGTTGATGCGGCTGTCGGGGATGGTGGCGTTGGGGAAATTCTGGCCGGGATTGAGCGGATCGCGAATAGACTTGTTGAGGAAGCCGAAGTTGCCTGAGCGGTAGCGGGCGTCAGGGAGAGTTCCCTGCTGGGTCAGCGAACGGCGCTCGCGAAGGCCCTCATAGTTGAACATGAAGAAGAGCTTGTTACGGCCATCGAAGAGCTTGGGAATGCGCACGGGGCCGGAGAAAGTGCCGCCGAACTGATTGCGCTTGAAAGCCGGATTGACGCGGGCAAAGAAATTACGGGCGTCGAAATAAGAATTGCGTACAAAGGCGAAGCCGACACCATGGAAATCATTGGTGCCCGACTTGGTTGAGACGTTCACCTGCGCGATGGCGCGGCCGTACTCGGCGGAGAAGAGACCGGACTCGACTTTGAATTCCTGCAGCGCGTCAATCGACGGAAGGAAGAGATAAGTGTTGAAGTTGGGGTCGGTGTTTTCCATGCCGTCTAGAGAGTAGTGGTTGAAGTGGACGCGCTGTCCGGCAACGTTCAGTGCAAATGCATTGCGTGCCCCACCCATGCGTTGCTGGCCTTGCGAGGAAGAAGGTCCATTAGTCGTTGCTCCGGGGATGAGTGACGCCAGTTGGAGATAGTTTCGGCCATTCAGCGGCAACTCCACAATACGCTTGTTCTCGATGACAGTTCCCACAGATGTCGATTCGGTTTCCAGCACCGGCGCGCCACCCGTAACCTCGATCACTTCAGAGACATTGCCAACCGTGAGAGTGAAGTTCAGGGTTGGGGCTTGGCCTACCTGAATTTCCACACCTGCGCGCGACTGAGATTGAAATCCCTGTTTCTCGATCCTGATCGAATAGACCCCGGGATTCAACGCGGGGGCTGTATAGATGCCCTGCTCATTCGTTTTCAAAACACGAGTCAAGCCAGTGGCCGGATTCGAAATCGTGACCGTGACGCCAGGTGCGGCGGCACCGCTGGCATCTGTGACGGTGCCATTCAGTTCGCCACTTCCAGACTGCCCAAAGGCCATCGCGGATAGTAACGAACTGAATGGCACCGTCACAGATGCCAGCGGTGCCGCCGCACCTGGCG
>JBKJSR010000552.1:0-10014 GCA_046594355.1 Bryobacter sp. | reverse complement strand
CGCCGCCGCACCCGGCCCGCGCAACTCTGCATTCGGCCATTTCTGCAATGCCACTTCGCTCAGCGAGACCTGCGGTACGCGGTCTGCGTACTTCTTCTCTACGCAATAACTCAACGTTACCCGCGCTTTTAAGCGTTCCCGCATTGCCTGAAAAAATTCCGCCCTCATATAAACATCTGCGCTTCCCCCACTCGCCTCCGCCAACATCGCCACGGATTGCTGCCCCACCAGGGCCGGCCGCATCGCCGGAGACTCGTTCCCCACCGTTGGCGGCGGCACATTGAATCTCGGTATCTTCCGCGAAGGAGCAGGGTCCATTGCCAGATCCAGACTCACCCGCTCTTCGATCAGATTCGCGGCCAACTGCTCCACCCGAATCTGCGACCCGCTATCGATGTTGTCCCCATACATGAAGATCGCCCGCTGCCTCCCCTCGCTGAGCTTCCCAAACAACTTATAGGCATCCACCACGCCATACAAGGGCTTGGCGATCTGCAAGTGTGTCCCATCGCCGCCCCTCTCCATCGCCATCCGGATCAGCTCTTGATCTCTCGACCACGCCAACTGCTTCTTCGTCGAAACTCCATAAGTCACTACCGCCACCTGATCCCCCGGCAGCAAACTCTTCACAAATAGATCTGCCGCCCCAGCCAGCAATCCACCGCGCCCGCGGTCTTCAATCAAGACCACAATATCGGCGGGCAAGCCAACAGCCACCGATACCGGCGAGCCCTCCACACCCTTGCCAGTCAGCACAAAGTCCCCCGACTTCAATCCCCTCACCGGCTCAAGCACGCTCCGTTCACGCACCTCCACTGTCACAGGCATTAGAATTCCCTTGGCCCTGCAGGACGGACTTTGCGGCATAAGCACTGCCACGCCAACACTGAACACGAGAACAAGCAATCTCATGTCCTCTATTGTCCCGCTTCACAACGCTAAACTGTGGTTTCCACGATGGGCGACAAAGCACCTTTCATTCACCTCCACTGTCACACCGATTATTCCCTGCTCGACGGGGCATGCGAGATCACGCAAATGATGCAGGTTGTAGCCGAACAAAAGGCTCCGGCCATTGCCATGACCGACCACGGCAACCTCTTCGGCGGCGTCGAGTTTTACAACGAAGCCAAGGCCCAGGGCATCAACCCGATCATCGGCTGCGAAATGTATGTCACGCAGCAGCCCTACACCGTCAAGAGCGCTTCCAATCGCTATCACCACCTCGTTCTGCTCTGCGAAAACCAGGAAGGCTATCGCAATCTCATCGAGCTGGTTTCAACCGGCTACATCGATGGCTTCTATCAGAAACCGCGCATCGACAAGAGCCTGCTCGCCCGCCATTCCAAGGGCCTGATCTGCCTTTCGGGCTGCTTGCGCGGCGACGTGCAGGAATCCCTGCTCAATAATAAATACGACGACGCCCGCCGTCTGGCCTACGAATACCAGGACATCTTCGGCAAGGGAAATTTCTACCTCGAGCTCCAGGATCACGGCCTCGAGCCCGACCGCAAGGTAATCCCCGAAGTGATGCGTCTCGCCCTCGATACCGGCATGCCACTCGTTGCTACCAACGACGCTCATTACCTTCGCGCATCCGACCCCAATGCCCACGAGGCCATGCTCTGCATTCAGACTGGAAGCACACTCTCGAACCCCAATCACATGCGCTTCGACACGCCCGAGTTCTACCTGAAAACTCGTGTCGAGATGGAGAAGCTTTTTGGCGATACCCCAAAGGCGCTCGACGCTACCTGGGACATCGCCCAGCGCTGCAACCTCAAACTCGAAAACGTCAAAGATCCCTTCCCCGTCTTCCAGATTCCCGCGAATCACACGATCAACAGCTACTTTGAATGGGTCGCCCGCGCCGGCTTTGAAAAACGCCGCTCGCGTCTCGAAGCGCTCGCCGCTCAAGGCAAGCTACGCTACCCGCTCGAGGTCTATGAAGAGCGCCTCACCCGCGAAATCCGCACCATCCAGCAGATGAAGTTTCCCGGCTACTTTCTGATCGTTTGGGATTTCATCCGTCACGCCAAACAAACCGGCATCCCCGTTGGTCCGGGCCGTGGTTCCGCCGCTGGATCGCTTGTCGCCTACGCGATGGAAATCACCGACATCGATCCGCTCCCCTACAATCTGCTCTTCGAGCGCTTTCTCAATCCCGAACGCGTCTCCATGCCCGATATCGATATCGATTTCTGCACGCGCGGCCGTGGCGAAGTGATCAAGTATGTGACCGAAAAGTACGGCCGCGAACAGGTTGCCCAGATCATCACTTTCGGTACTCTGGCCGCGAGAGCGGCAATCAAGGATGTTGGCCGAGTGATGGATATGAGCTTCGCCGAAGTCGACAAGCTCACCAAGCTTGTCCCCACCCAGCCGCTCGGAATCAAGCTCAAGCAGGCCATGGAAATGGAGCCGATCTTCGGCGAGATGGCCAGGCAGAACCCCAAGGTTCAGGAATTGCTGGACATCGCCCTCCGCCTCGAAGGCATGGCGCGTAATGCTTCCATCCATGCCGCCGGCGTCGTCATCTCGCCACGGCCGCTCAAAGAAATCGTCCCGCTCTACCGCACCAGCAAGGACGAAATTGTCACGCAGTACGACATGGTGGGCCTCGAAAAACTTGGCCTGCTCAAGATGGACTTTCTCGGCCTCACGACGCTCACAATCATCGCCGATACGATCGCACTGATCGAAAGACATCGCGGGGAAAAGCTGGTTGTCGAAGACACCCCGCTCACCGACAAGGCTGCCTATAAGATCTTCAGCGACGGCCAGACTTCCGGCATCTTCCAGTTCGAATCCGACGGCATGCGGGACATTCTGATCCGCTACGCACCCGACCGGCTCGAAGACCTCATCGCGCTCAACGCCCTCTATCGTCCAGGTCCAATGGACATGATCGACGACTTTATCGACCGCAAGCACGGCCGCAAGGAAGTCACCTACGAAATCCCCGAGATGAAGCAGATCCTTGAGGAAACCTACGGCGTCATGGTCTATCAGGAGCAGGTGATGCAGATGGCCAACCTCCTCGCCGGCTACTCCCTCGGCGACGCCGACCTGCTGCGCCGGGCGATGGGAAAGAAGAATCTCCAGGAGATGTCGGCCCAGCGTGCCCGCTTTCTTGAAGGAGCCGCCAAGAAGGGCTTCGCCGCGAAAAAAGCTGAAAGAGTCTTCGACCACATGGAGAAGTTCGCCGGCTACGGCTTCAATAAAAGCCACTCCGCCGCTTACGCCTATCTCGCTTACATCACCGCCTATCTCAAAGCCAACTACAAGCTCGAGTTCATCAGCGCCCTGCTTACTTCGGAAACTGGCAATACCGCCAAGGTCGTCCGCTACATCAACGAATGCCGTGATCGCCAGATCCCCGTCCTGCCGCCCAGTGTCAATATTTCAGACCTCAACTTCACGCCGTCGGGCGACGGCATCCGCTTCGGACTTGGTGCCATCAAGAATGTAGGCGCGGGTGCGGTGGAATCGATCATCAAGGTCCGCGACAAAGAGGGAAAATTCGAGTCGCTCTACGAATTCTGCGAGCGCGTTGACATGCAGGCCGTCAATCGCCGCGTCATCGAATCGCTCATCCGCTGCGGTGCCATGGACGAGCTCAAGGGCACCCGCTCGCAGAAGATGGCCATCCTCGACGCGGCTATCGAAACTGGCCTCCGCGCTTCGCGTGACCGCAACTCCGGCCAGTCCGGCCTCTTTGGCGATCTCTTCGGCGGTGGTGAAGAAAAACACCACGAAGGCGAACTTCCCAAGGTGCCGGATTGGGACGCGCCTCAAAAACTCACCGGCGAAAAAGAACTCCTCGGCTTCTATGTCACCGGCCACCCTCTCGACCAATACCGCGACAAGGTTCACGATCTCGGCACGCACACCACCGCCACCCTGGCCGGGGTCGAGCGCGGCACCGAAATCAAGATTTGCGGCATGATCACCGGCATCCAGCGCAAGCGCAATCAGAAGCAGGAACTCTGGGCTGCCTTTCAGCTCGAAGATCTTTACGGGACCATAGAATGCATGGTCTTCGCCTCCAAATTCGAGAGCCTCTCGCAATCGCTCGAAGAGGACAAGGCCGTCCTGCTGATTGCCAAAGTGCTGGCCGATGAAAACGCTCCACCCAAACTTTCGATTCAGGATCTGGTCGCTCTCGACAATGCCCGAGTCAAACTTCCGGCCATGCTGCAACTGCGCGTTCGTCTCAATGGCGAGGAAGAAATCCGCGCCAATGCGCTGGAGGAACTCGTTCGCCGCAAGCCCGGCCCGGCCGGCATTCGCCTGATTCTCGAAAAGAGCCGCGACTTTTCGCTAACATTGGATCTTACGTCAAAGGTTCGAGCGGACAAGGAATTCCAGGGCGAGCTTACCAGGCTCTTTGGACCCAATTCTTTCGAAGCTTCTGGCGAAGCCTAAGTAATATGGCCAACCCCGACATCACCGCGCGCATCCATGCGCTTCACCCGGACACTGCTCCCGCGCCCATCCCCACTGAGCCGAACCCCGCTTACTTGAAGGTGCAACTCGCACGCCACCCCAAGCGTCCCCACGCCCTCGATTACATCGGGAGTATTTTTACCGAATTTACAGAGCTGCACGGAGACCGGAACTACGGCGACGACCTCGCTATCATCGGCGGCTACGCTTTTCTCCATGGCGAACCCGTGATGGTGATTGGCCAACAAAAGGGCCGTGACACCAAGCAAAAGCTCGCCCGAAATTTCGGCATGCCCAAGCCCGAGGGCTATCGCAAGGCAATGCGCCTGATGTTCATGGCCGACAAATTCAAGCGGCCTATAGTCACCTTCATCGATACTCCGGGTGCTTATCCCGGTATTGATGCCGAAGAGCGCGGCCAGGCGGAAGCGATTGCCTACAACCTGCGCGAAATGTCCCGGCTGGGTGTCCCCGTCATTGTTGTCATCATCGGCGAAGGCGGTTCCGGCGGCGCACTCGGCATGGGGGTTGGCAACAGGATTCTAATGATGGAGAACGCCTATTACAGCGTGATCTCGCCCGAGAGCTGCGCGGCCATCATCTGGCGCGATTCCGCCAAGGCCGAACTTGCCGCTGCCGCACTTAAGCTCACCGCTCCAGACCTGCTCGAGCGCGGCATCATCGACGAAATCATTCCAGAGCCACCTAGCGGTGCTCAAGAGGACCCGGAGGCCGCCGCTTCTCTGCTCGGAGTTGCCATTCGCAAGGCGCTGGGCGAATTGTCGCCTCTTTCGCCCAAGGAGCTCGTCGGGCAGCGCTACCAGAAATTCCGCCACATGGCGCCGTTTTTTTCCGCTTAAGGGAGTTTGTTTTGAAGAATCTCAAGTGGGGAATTATGATCGCCCTCGCCGCCATCGGCTTCATTGCCGCATTGGCTTACAATACGTTGTCCTACAGCCAGTTCCGTGTCGAAGTCTGCATGGAATTTGAAGGCCGCTCCAATTGCCGCACCGCTCTTGGTGCCAGCGAAGAGCTCGCTTTGCGCGCCGCCGTCGATAACGCCTGCGCCATGATCTCCTCGGGAATGACGAATTCCATGGCCTGTTCGAGCAAAACGCCGCAAAGCATCAAGTGGCTCAAGGGTAAGTAGCCATAAAAAGTCGTGTGCCAAACTGTAATTGAACGATGTTTTTAGCGTCTCTGAACTCAGAGAGTAATGTTTTTCGAACTTCTCACCTCAAACTGTCGTCTGATCATCCGGGAGTCTATCGTTGAAAACTAAGTGGAAAGCCGCCATCGGTATTGGCGTTTTGGTAATTGGCGGTGCCGCCGCATATGCCAACTATAAAATCAAGCAGGGGGCCATCGTCTCCGTCACGTCGTCGCTCGTGGCCCGCCAGGACCTTGTGTCTCTCGTGACCTCATCCGGCGAGATCAAGCCTCGCAACTACATCAACATCGGCTCGAATGCGAATGGTGCGTCGCGCATCACTGAGATCAACGTGGTGGAAGGTCAGCGCGTCCGTAAGGGCCAGCAGCTGGCCAAGCTCGAATCCGTCCAGCCCGAAGCGCAGTTGGCCGCTCAAAGGGCTAATGTCGCCACGACAGAAGCGGAGTCCTCGGCTTCAGAGGCCGGCTTAAACGCAGCCGACGAAAATATCAAATCTGCCCAGGCGTCGATTGATCGCTCGAAAGCGGATTCGGAACGCGCCCGGCAGGATTTTGACCGTTCCCGGCAGCTTTTTGAAGAGAAGCTGGTGGCCCGCCAGGAATTTGAATCGAAGAAGAGTGCTTATGATTCGAGCATGGCCGCCGTACGCGAGGCAGAAGCGCGTGTTAGCCAATTGCGAGCCGCTCGCGCCCAGCAAGCGGCCCAGGTCAACGCCTCCCAGCGCCGCGTTGCCGCCTCGCAAGCCAATCTCCGCTCCGCCGCCGACGTCCTCCAACGGACTTTTGCCACCAGCCCGATTGATGGCGTAGTCACCAATCTCCCCGTCCGCGTCGGCGAAACAGTTGTCCCTGGTATTCAGAACTCCGGTGCCAGTCTGATCATGACCATCGCCGACATGTCGATCATCACGGCTGAAGTGAAGGTGGACGAAACAGATATAGTCAACGTCGCGCTCGGTCAGCGCACTGAAGTGACGATCGACGCCATTCCAGGCAAAAAGTTCACCGGTAAAGTGATTGAAATCGGTAACACCGCAATTCTGCGCTCCACCGGCCTTGCCGCTTCGCAGAGCGCAATTTCTTCGCAGGAAGCGAAAGACTTCAAGGTGGTAGTGGCCCTCGAAAATCCCCCGGACGAAATTCGCCCCGGCCTCTCCTGCACTGCCCGCATCACTACGGCAACCCGTCTCAAGGCGCTTTCGATTCCGATTCAGGCTCTCACCGTTCGCCAGAAGGGCGACCTCGAACCGTTGAAGCCCGGCGAAAAACAGCCCGACACGTTGAGCCCCGCCCAAGCCAAGGCGGCTAAAGAAGAGATCCAGGGCGTCTTCGTGGTAAAGAACAGCCAGGCCACTTTCAGGAAGGTGGAAACCGGCATCACCGGCACCACCGAGATTGAAGTCACCGGCGGCCTTGAGGAAGGCGAAGAAATTATTACGGGTTCTTACAAGATCATCCGTACCCTTCGCAACGATGCAAAGGTTAAAGTAGACAATAAGACCTCAATGAAAGCCGAATCTTAATCCATGTCCACTGCCGTAGCCATTGACCCGAAAGTGCGTGGAGAGCAACTCAAGCGCGATGGCATCGTCATCCGGACCTATGACCTCAAGAAGACCTACGTCATGGGCGATCAGGTGATCAATGCCGTCAACGGAACCGACATTGAGATCAAGCGCGGCGAATATGTGGCGATCATGGGGCCCTCGGGCTCGGGTAAATCCACCCTGATGAATCTCATCGGCTGCCTCGATACGCCCAGCGCCGGCGAATATTACATCAATGGCAACCTGGTCAGCAGCATGTCGGACGACGAACTCGCCCGCATCCGCAACAAGGAAATTGGCTTCGTTTTTCAGAGTTTCAACCTTTTGCCCCGCGCCTCCGCGCTGCACAATGTCGAGTTGCCTCTCATCTACGCCGGCTTCAATCAGGCGCAGCGCCTCGAACGCGCCAAGCTGGTTCTCGAACAGGTCGACCTCGCCCAGCGCATGTATCACAAGCCGAACGAACTATCCGGCGGTCAGCGCCAGCGGGTCGCCATCGCCCGGGCACTCGTGAACAATCCTTCGATTTTGTTAGCCGACGAACCCACCGGCAACCTCGATTCGGCTACCAGTGTTGAAATCATGGCTCTGTTCGAGCGCCTTCACGCGCAGGGCAATACCATCATTCTCGTCACCCACGAACTGGAAGTCGCCTCGAATGCTCACCGCATCATTCACGTCCGGGATGGCAAAGTGGAAAAGGATGAAAGAACCCGTTAAGGCGGGTAAGTACTTGCTCAGTCTGCCGGAGCGCAGCTTACGGGCTTTGACTGCTCTCACCGCCGGACTCTTGCGTGAAAGCGGCGTAATCACCTTGCCGCCTGCTTTCCGCCGCACCCGCATTTACCAGTCGATCGTCGACCAGACACTGCGCTTTCTGATTGAGAAAGTAGGCAGGGTAGAAGGTGCCTACACCGAAACAGACGCCCTGCCAGACGACTTCTTCGTCCGCAGAAGCGCCGGCAATGGCATCGAATGGGTTTCGCTAGCCGTCTTTCACGCCTCTCCCGCCTGGGTCCTCGCCGGCATGGCGGATCTCTCGGGTGCCGGAGGCAAGCTGCTCGGCGAAATCGCGGCTACCCTCGAAGCGGAAGGCTGGTTGAGCGGTGCCGCCTCCGTCCGCAATGCAACCGATTTGCTCGACGCGCTCGAGCGGGGAAGTGGCCATCTAGCCAGCAGCTTCAACACTCCACCGCTCAACCGCAAAGCGCTCATGCGCGAATGGGAGGACCTGAAGAAAAGCATCGGGGCGTCGGCGCCCCGTCCACAAGTCGAGGCCGAATGGGAGCGGCTCAAACTCACCGCGCATCAACAGCGCAAACCACTGATGGAAGTTTCTACCGCCGTTGCGCTCAACACTCTACGCTGCGGCCGCAAGATGCTCGCCGACCCGATTCTCGACCACTACCGCAAGACCTTTGCCGACTTGAACGAAGTGGGCTTCACCAGCTATGCCGGGCGTGAAATGGCTCCTTACTGGCGCGCCGCCGCCGCCAGCTTTTCCCGGTAACTCTGAATCCGTTTTTCGAGCCGCAGATAAATCGCCGAAGGCTGCTGCCCGGGTTTGGGTGCTGGAATCGTCGCGAGCCCCTTCTCAAGTGCCGCAACGGCATCCGAATAGTTTTTCAACTGCAGGTTCGCCTCGGCGTTCAATTCCCATCCGTTCAATTGATTCGGGGCAAGCTCCGTGATCTCGCGCGCGATCGGCAACGCCTGATCCGCCCGATGAAAGCCCGGGTGCTGCAGAATGTCTTTCGCATCGCCTTTGGCCCCTTGTTCGCGAGCGCGAAAGGTTTGCGCCAGAGTCGCATCCGCGCGTGCATCCTTCAGCTCCGAATGCGTAAACGAAAGCTTATATAAAGCCTTGAGCCGGAAGTCGTCGGCGCACGGAGCCGGGCTCGCTGAATAGAGGCGATCGCCACCGCCAGCGAGCGCTCGGCCGTCTGCATATAGTCCTGCTTCAGCCCCAAATCGTATTGCAGCAACCCGCGATTGTTGACGCTCGACCCGAAAGCGCGCTTAAAAGTCTTCGCCGATAAGATGCTGCGCCAACACCTGGATTGCAACGCGCTGCGTGTAGGTGCCGTCGGAGCGATCCGCCAGGTAAACGCTCCCCAGTCCGCCACGCCCCAGCAGCGCTGTAGTCTGATAGATCCCCTAGTGTGGAAAAGTCTGCACTGATGCGAAGTCTATCAACCAGATGCGCTAGATCTCACTTTTGACCGGCTCTTAGTCCGCAATGCCGCCCTCTTACTGCTCCGGGACTACCCGTAACTCATCGTACATTTTGCCCATAGACTCCCTGGCCAATTCCACTTCGACCTTTTCACCCCCCGCTACTTCAATAGGCGGCGGAAGGTTCTCTACCCCAACCCAGCGATAGGACTGAAAGCGAATTGGCAAGCCCAGACGGGGATCTTGGGTGAGTACACGAAAGTTGAATCTATAGCGTCCCTGAGGCAAAGACTTAGTATGGAATTCGTAACCGCGCACGGTTGAAGCCTGCGGATCGCACACATACCGGCTGGTCCACTTTACATTGAAATCCAGCACTCCACTTTTGATCCAGAACCAGCGGAGTTTTGCCTTAACCGTAGAAACTCTGGTATCGATATTCACTCGAAGGTTTGCATCCCGCAATTCGATTTGCGAAAGCGAGTTGTCGCGAAAGGCCCCCCCGAATGCGGCAGATGCAAGCAGGGCAATGGCCGCGCCACCCCGGATCCACCGTGCGCGCAATTTGCGCCGCTTTTCCTTCTCGAGCAATGCTCTGGCCGGGGCTAACCACTCGGCGCCCGGCTCGAGCTTAGTGCAGGCCCGAAGCGCACTGTCGAGTTCTGTATCCGTC
>JBKJSR010000523.1:0-6294 GCA_046594355.1 Bryobacter sp. | reverse complement strand
AACCGGCGTCGGGTCCATGTTCCCGGCGAGCACCGAATTCAACTCCGTCGCGTCCGGCTGCGGCAGTCAGAATACGGGCCGCCTTGCTGGCGATCACTGTCTGAAAACCAATCGTGCTCAGCAGGTAAGTCTCGGGAATCTGTGCCTCGATCAGAGGTGCGCGAACGGTCAGAATCGGCTCGCCGGCAAACAATACCGTCCCTTCCGGCACGGCAAACAGATCTCCGGTAAAGCGAAACTCAGCCAGATAATCCCAAAAACCGGCGGGAGCCTGCTCGAACTGCGACAGTGTCTTGAGGTAAGCGATTTCACGATCAAGAAAGCGCAAGCCGGTGAGATATTCGATTGCCTGCTCGAGGCCACACACCACAAGGTAGTCGCGATGCGGTGGCAGCCGGCGAACGAACAATTCAAAGGTGGCAGTCTCGCCAGTCTTGCCGGCCATCCAGTAGCCTGCCGCCATCGTGAGCTGGTAAAGATCGGTGTAAAGAGCGCGCAAATTTGAGCCTGCCCTATTTCTTCATTTCTTTGCCGCGCCGGCTTCTTTGACCGCCTTGAGTGCGGCCTCAAGGTCGGCGATGGTTTTGGGGTCTACCTCATACTCGCCGCTCTCGCCCTCGCGCTTTGCGTAATGGAAATTGCCGACCTTGGCAATCAGCAGTTTTTCGATGGTTTTGCCATCTTTCTGCGTGATTGTCACTTGAAAGGCAGGCGTTGTAAAGCCACCCGGTACAAACTTCATGGCGGCAAAGGCACGCAAGGCATCAAGGAAGGGCATGAGCGAAGCACTGTCCACTTTCTTACCATTCAGCATCCAGTCCGCATTCTTGCGCTCGATCAGAGAAGTCTTGTCGTCCGACTTGATCTCTATGCGCGTGGGATCTTCAAAACCAAAATCGATCAACTTTTTACTGCGATACTCATCGAGGGATTTACCAAGACTTGCACCTAGATCGTCAGCCACCTTGAAGATGCCGGGGACTGTGCTGGATTTGGCGAGAAGCAAGTTGTCTTTCGATTTGCGGACTTCAAGCTGCCTGGTACCCGTCCCGTCCGTCAGGTTTAGAGTCGCCAGAACCGGAGCCGACGCAAAGGCGGCGGCGTTCTTCTTCTGGTCTTCCATGCTGAGAGCGGGATCGAAGTTCGCCTCCTTGACCTTGTTGAAAAGTTCGTCCACGACGACGGCATCGGTACGAAATGGTTGCGGTTTGATGAGCTGCCAAAGGCCCCGGGAGTTCTTGCCAAATTGAAGTGTCTCGGGCTTGCGCACAATCTCAATCCCTGAAAGCCCGCTCTCATCGAGAATCACGAGCCGTTTGTCGCGGAGATCGTTGACTGTGCGATCAAAGCCCGTTTTGTAGCTGTTCTCGATCGCATAGACCTTCTTCTCATTGGGCCTCCGCGCATAGAACATATCGCCGACGGGGGTCTTGTCGCCGATGAATAATTTCTCCGTCCTGCCTGCCTTGTCCTTGAGCTCAAGGGTGATTTGAGCGGGCTCAAGGCCATACTGAACCAGGTCGGTGGCATTCTCGTCCACCAGCTTTTCGCTCTTCACCGTCACAGCGCTGGTCACGAGATCCATTGCTTCCTGGCTGTTGGTCGCGAGAGGCGGATCACTCACCATCTCCCACTTGCCCGAAGCGGGATTCTTCCGCACTCTGAGCGCGGGGTCGTGCTTGCGCTGAACGGATACATCTACCAGATCGGCATTCAGCAAGCTGACGAGGTTCACCGGTTTCGATGTTCCAGGTGCCTTCTTCGAGGTATCTTCCGGATTCTTGTTGCTCCACCACAACACGGCCGACAGGGCCGCGAGAACGGCAACTGCAATCATTAAACGGCGAACCTGCATGAACTTCAACTCTCCTTAGCGGCGCTTGCGCCAAATCCAGATACCTGCGCCAAGCGCGAGGAGCGGCAGCCCAAACTGGCTGACCGCAATCATGGTATTGAGCTGACCCTGATCGAGCTGAATCCGGCGATCTTCCGGATCCTTCGGCCGGATCGAGATCAGATCCTCATCCGCGCTCAGCCAGGCCAGCATATTGAGAAACAGATCCGAGTTGCCGTAGAGCTGGATGTTACCATTGTCGATAAAGCTCGAATTGCCTACTACGACAAAGCGCCCATCTTTATTCTCCTGGCCGGTCTTATACGACCCGGCTACACTCATCGTGAATGGGCCGCGCTTGTCCTTTTCGGGGTTCGGATCAATCTCCGCCTTGCTCAGATCGGTAAGTGCAAAGCTTGAGGACAGGGAAGAAAACAGTTTCTCAACCGTTGTCTTATCGGTCGATTTTCCCTCAAGCGAACGGGGGAAAGCCATTACAACAGGACGTCCGGCCATTTCGCGTACCACGGGATGGCTCTCATACTTGTTGGCCAAAACTGCCCCACCCATCATCTGCCCCACGCGGCTCAAGTCCACGACGAGATCCTTGTTCAGTGTCACGCCCCAGCCGCCCAGCACATCGGCGAGAAGCTTGTTTTCACTGATCTTCATCTTCTCGACGTTGAACGGCGGATCGAGCATGAAGAGCGCCTTGCCACCACTCTCGACGTGCTTTTTGAGGCTATCAACAGAAGCCGCCGGGTAGTCGAACTTCGGCCCGGGCACTACCAGCACTGTACATTTAGCTGGGACCTCAGAAGTCTCAAGCAGGTTCACGCGGTCCACTTTGTAGTTGTCGCGCTCAACCATCTCCTTGATGGCGGTATAGCCATCGCGGGCGCTCTTGTCGAGCTCCTTTTCGCCACCACCCTGCGCAAAGCAGACCATGCGCTCCGTGCCCTTGAGAACGCGGACCAGAGCGCTGGTGATTTGTTCTTCGGTCAGTCCCTTGGATTCTTCGCGCTTGGGGCCGGACTCGACGATGATCGTGCCGAGGTTTGTAATTCCGGCTGCACGGGCGAGCGCCGGCTTTTTGATGGCATCGACATATTCCACCTTCAGTTTTGAAGAAAGAATGGTGTATTGGTTCAATACATCCTTGGCGGCGGTGAAGCCTTCCTGGTTGTCCCAATAGGTGATTTGAACGTCTTTCGAAAGCCCCTTCACGATCTTTGTGGTCTGATCTGACAAGCTGTAGCGCTTGTTGGAGGTGGTGTCGAAAGTCTTGTTGTTTTTGTTCGCCAGATAGTTGGCGACGCCCAGTACGGCGATGATGACGAAGACGTAGAACGTGGAGTAAAGGCTGTATTGTTTTTGGCGTGCATTCATGGCAGTGTCAATCTTTCACTTAAGCTTTCACTTAGCCCCGGTAACGAAGCGATTCGAGCGAACGGGCCGTCAGAAAAAGTCCGAGGAAGCAGACGCTCACGTAGTAGATTGTGTCTTTCAAATCCAGCACTCCCTTGATAAACGACTCGTTGTGGCGCAATAGCGAAACATAGGTGAGCACCTCGGTGATCATGTTTTGATCCATGTTCGACATCCACTCAAAAACCCAGAGCAGCAGCAAGAGGACAAAGGTGCTGAACGCGGCGGCGATCTGATTTGTGGTCACCGAGGACAGAAACATTCCGATCGCCAGCATTGCCGCACCTTGCAGCAAAAGGCCGAGATAGCCCACGAGCAGCGGTCTCCAGTCGGGCTTACCGTAGGCAAACAGGAAGATCAGGTTGAGGCCCGAGAACATCAGCAAACTTGCATACATCCCGAGCGCGCCGATCCATTTGCCGAGCAGGATTTCCCAGTCCTTTAGCGGCGAGGTGAGCAGCAGCTCCATTGTGCCGCGGCTCTTTTCCTCGGCGAACAGGCGCATGGTCAGCATCGGGATCATGAAGAGGCACAACACTCCGACGTTACCGAGCAGGTTGCGGATCACCAGTTCGTTCAGGTTCATCGGCATCGTACGGCCGGTCATTTGCGCTTGCATGCTGGCGCGGACAAAGAAGTATACGAGCGACCAGAAAAAATACCCGAACATTGCGGCGTACGCGCCGATCAGCACATAGGCAACCGGCGACTGAAAGTACGCGTTCAATTCCTTGCGGGCGATCGTGACGATGTTTCTCATTGCTGGGTTTCCTCCGGTACTGCTTCAACAACTGGGTCGGCCACAGGGCTGGTGAGCGACAGAAAAAGGTCGTTCAGACTCACAGCGGTGGAATCGAGGCGATGCAGATTCCACTGGTTCCCGAGGACAATTTGTGCAAGCTGCGGACGGATGTCGGCGCTCGTAGCGGTATCGATATCGATGCGCCACAAGCCTTCCACGGTCTGCTTCGCATGGACGGCACTGACGCCATCGAGCTTTGCAAAAGGGGCCTTGAGCACCAGCTCATCGGCACTGCCTCCGGGCACGGAGACTTCAACCAGAGCGCCATTGCGGCGCGTCAGGTCTTCAATCGTCCCGGACTTTGCGATCTTGCCTTTGTTGATGATCACAAGGCTCTCGCACATCGCTTCCACTTCCTGCAGGATGTGGGTGCTCAGAACAATCGTATGTTCCCCGGCCAGACTCTTGATGAGATCACGGGTCTCGAGGATCTGCTTGGGATCGAAGCCGCTGGTAGGTTCGTCGAGGATCAATACTTCAGGGTTGTGGATGATCGCCTGCGCGAGGCCGACACGCTGGCGATAGCCCTTGGAGAGCTTGCCGATCAGCTTCGACCAGACGTCTTTCACAAAGCAGCGCGCGGCCGCTTCTTCGCTGCGCTTCAATACTTCTTTTTCGGGGATCCCTTTGATGCGAGCCACAAACTGCAGGTACTCGCCAACTTCCATGTCGGGGTACAGGGGAGGCGATTCCGGCAGGTAGCCGATCCTCTTCTTGACTTCAAGCGGCTGCTTGACGACATCAAAACCGGCGATGCTCGCCGTGCCTTCCGAGGGGGGCATAAAGCAGGTGAGCATGCGCATCGTAGTGGTTTTTCCCGCGCCGTTAGGCCCGAGAAAACCGACGATTTGCCCCTTCTCAACCGAGAAGGACACATGATCGACCGCGACGTTGCGCGCGTAGCGCTTCGTCAATCCTTCGACCTGGATCATAAGATTTTTTGCTTTCTAACTTTTAAGGTGAACTTACATCATACCCATAGAAGGATGTACTTTTGCACCGGTTTCAGGCATCTGCGAGAAGGGCGGATAAAGACCGGGGAACCACGCCTCGATCACGTCGATCGGACAATTGATTCGCAACGGCGCACGCGGCGACTCCGATAGCAAGACGCGCCGGGCCAGCAAACGGGAGACGATTTCCCGCGCCTGCCGCTCTTTGACGTGCGCGATGGTATGCACACGCGCCCGCGAAACCGGGCCCATGAACCAGGCCTCGCGCAGCAGATCGTAACTGCCTCGTTCCAGTTTTTTCGCGTCGGCTTCCGCCGCGCACCAAGCCTCGACCCGCGCCATCAAACCGGCGGGATCGAGCAGCTTGGCCATGAACTTCACCTGATCCGTCGCGGTCTCAAGAAAATAGCCGCAAAACTCGACGAGCGCCCGCTCGCTTAAGCAGCCCCGGCCATCGTAGTCGTTGTAACGGGGCTGATCGGCGGCGGCAAGCAATTCCTTATAACGCTCGACCGAGCGCGCGAGGCCACGCGCCACGCTCCACATGCTGCTTCCAAGGCCGGTGCGCAGCAACATCGCGTGCGACATCAATCTGACGACGCGGCCATTGCCGTCATAGAAGGGATGGATCCACGCAAAGCGATGGTGTGCGGCACCGAGGGCGATCACTTGGCGTACCCGCGACAATTTTGTCGCATCATAGGCTTCCTCAAAGCGCTTCAAATACGCCACTAGTTCGGTTGCCGGCGGTGGAAGATGCGCACCCACCGCCATGCCTCCCAAGCGAAACTCACCCGGCACTACCGCCTTGCGTTCGCCGGTTTCCGGGTTCTCAACCACCAGTAATTCCTGTGGCAGGTGTTTACAGAATTCCCGGTGCAGCCAGCGCAGGTATTCTGCGTTTGTTGGTGCAAGCTGCGGGTCTTTTCCTTCATCGATCAATCCCTGCAAATGGATATGGGCCTCCGCCTCCAGTTGCAGGTTTCGTTTTTCCGGCTGCCGCGCATAATCCCGTCCAAGCGCCGAATCGATGTCCCGGGGATGTGTATGGTGGCCTTCGATCAGGTTCGAGTAATAGCAATTCATCGAACGCACAAGGCCCCCGAGCAGCAACTGGTTGTCGGGATGCACCTGTCCGGCAAAAGCCCCGGCCTCGCGGATCAAATCGAAGGCACGGTCTTCAAGGACAACTTTCCCTTCGGGCGGCAGCAATGGAGTCATGCCGTCGCCCGAGAGCGAGCCTGGATTCCTGAGCCGGGTTTTGGGTCCAGCCGCCG
>JBKJSR010000482.1:0-8511 GCA_046594355.1 Bryobacter sp. | reverse complement strand
GCTTATCGCATCCCGCTTGGAACCGGCCACCTATAGGTCTCATTCCATCTCGGTATCGCGGAGGCAGAGCTAGTGCTTCGAGAAACATCAATCGTCAAGACGTACACTGTTCGATATGTCATTTCCTGCGAAGACCGGGGCGGAAGCCATCTTGAAAGCGGCAGTGAAGATAGTCGAGACAGCGGGGTGGGATGCGCTTTCGATGCGGTCGATTGCGCTGGCTCTGGGAGTGAGAGCATCGAGCCTCTATCATCATTACCGGGACAGGAGGGCAATTGAGGCGGCCTTGGGCGAGGTGGCGGCGCAAGCCTTACTGAAGGCGATGGCGACGGCGGCGGGGAGGAAGAAGGGCCGCGTGAGGCTGGTGGCAATGGCCAGTGCCTATGTTGCGTTTGCGAGGGAGAATGTTGCGCTCTATCCACTGCTGGCGGCGAGAAGATCCGCAAGCTCTGTGCAGGTTGAACACATTGCTTTGTGGCAATTGATCCTCGATGAGGTGGCGCAGTTTACCGGCAGGCGAGAGGATAGTGCGGCGGCTGTGGCGTTGTGGTCGTTTTTGCATGGATTTGCCGTGCTCGAAGCGGCGGGCAAGTTTGGAGTTGGCGGATCGAAGGGCGGATACGAGCGTGGGCTCAGCGCGATACTTGCTGGACTGATACGCTGATTTGCATAACGCAATGCTACGCCGCAACTTTCTCACCACTACGGCCGCCTCAATGGCCTATGATTTGTCCGCCCAGACTTTTGATGTGCAGAAGAAACGGCGAGTTGGACTGATCGGTTCGGGTTGGTATGGCAAATCGGATTTGCTGCGGCTGGTGCAGATTGCGCCGGTTGAAGTTGTGTCGATTTGCGATGTCGACAAAGTGATGCTCGAGAAAGCCGCAGACTTGATCGCGTCGCGTCAGGTATCGAAGAAACGGCCAAGGCTGTTTACGGATTACCGCAAGATGCTGGCCGAGCGGGACCTCGATCTGGTTGAGATTGCGACACCCGATCACTGGCACGCGCTGCCGATGATCGAAGCGGCGAAGGCCGGTGTCGATATGTACGTGCAGAAGCCGATTTCGCTCGATGTGGTGGAGGGTGAAGCCATGCTGGCGGCGGCGCGCAAGTACAAGCGGGTGGTACAGATCGGGACGCAACGGAGGTCGACGCCGCACCTGATTGAAGCGAAGGAAAGGTATCTGGACAGCGGGAAGCTGGGCAATATCGGGTTAGTGGAAATTTATTGTTACTACCATATGCGGGCGACGGAGAATCCGCCGGACAGCGCTCCGCCGGAGAACCTGGATTATGAGATGTGGACGGGGCCGGCACCGATGCGGCCCTACAACTCGCTCGTGCATCCGCGTAAGTGGCGGGCGTTCCAGGAATACGGCAACGGAATTATGGGCGATATGTGCGTACACATGCTGGACATGGTGCGCTGGATGATGGCACTGGGATGGCCAAAGAGTATTTCTTCGACGGGTGGCATTCTGGTGGATAAGGCTTCGAAGGCAAATATACCGGATACGCAGCAAGCCAGCTTCGACTTTGGGAATGTGAAAGTAAGTTGGATACATCGATCGTGGGGAGCGGCGGCGGACCCGAAGTATCCGTGGGGAGCGACTTTTTATGGAGACAAGGCGACACTGAAGGCGAGCGTGCAGGGCTATGATTATGTGCCGCTCGGCAAAGGGGAGCAGCCGGTACACAAGGATGTGACTTACGAGCTGGAACAGTATCCGGAGGACAAGACCGAAGTGGATCTGGAGAAGCATGTAGCTCCGGCGATACGCGGCCACATGAGGGATTTGCTGGCATCGATCGACAAGCGGTCGAAGCCGGTTGCGGATATCGAGCAGGGGCATATTTCGACGGCTGCGTGCATCCTAGCGAATCTTTCGCTGAAGCTGGGACGGACGCTATCGTATGACGCGGCGAAGATGATTGTAACCAATGATGCAGAGGCGACGCGGATGCTGCGGCGGCAATATCGCGCACCCTATGTGCATCCGGATCCGAAGCAGGTTTAGCGGGCGGGACCGACTTCGGCGGCTTCGGCGGCTTTGCGTTTCAGATTGAGGAGACGGGTGCGCTGGTTGTCGAGATCCTTGCGTTCGGGATAGAGAGCAAGCAGCCGGTCGAGTGTCTTTTCGGCTTCGTCGAAGTTGAGTTGCGACATCCTGGTTTCGTAGAGCATGGCGAGAGCGTCCTGGCTATCGGGAGAGTGGACGAGGTGTCGATTGAGGAGCTGTTCGGCTGCTTTGAGTTCATTGAGCTGGACGTGGACAGTAGCTAGATTCAGGCTGGCCAGCCTGTTGCCATTGATGCTGATGGCACGCTCGAAGAAGTCTTTTGCGGCGGGATAATTTCGTTTATCGAATTCAATGAGGCCGAGGTGATTGAAGCCGCGACCGACGTGATCCTGACTATTGGAAGCCATTCCCCAATCGACGAGTTTCCAGGCGGAGGCAGTGGCGCGGTCCATTAGCTGTAACTCTCTGTAAATGCCCGACAGGCCTTCAAGGGCATTGAGATTGCGGGGGTCGATTGCGATATCGCGTTCGTAGAGCTGGAGGGCAGTCTGGTAATCCCGTGAGCGGAGATGGCTTAGGGTGGCGAGGGGAAGCAGGATTGCGAGGATGAGCGCGGCGCGAAGCCAGAGTTGCGGGGCGAAGCGCCAGATCGCGATTACGATGAAGGCGATGAAGCCGATGCTGGGAAGGAACATGCGGTATTCCATGGCCGGTTCGGCGGGAATGGGGATGACGGAGGAGGTTGGAGAGAGTACGAGGAGGGGGAAGACGAGGGTGACGGCGAGCCAGCGGGACCAGCGGAGCGAGTAAATGGCAAAGGCGATGTAGAGTAAGATCGCGAGGAGAGCGGGCACCCATTCGGACCAGGATTCGACAGGGCGGATGTAAGGGTAGAACTGGAGATTGACGGGCCAGAGTAACTTTGAAATGTAAGTTGCGAGGACGGCGCATTGGGCCTGGAAGTATTCGGTGGAGGTGGCAAGCTGGAGGCCATTGGCGAAGATCTCGTGACGGCGGCCGCCGCCCAGATGATAGGCGCAAAGCAGGAGCCAGGAGATGGTGAGAATCGTGTAGAAGCGCAGACGATTGCGGAAGGTCTGGAGGATGGTGGTTTGGCTTGCGGCCCAGTCGGCGAGGAAGAGTGCGCCTGGGAGGGTGACGGCGACTTCCTTGCAGAGGAAGCTCGCGATGGCGGAGAGGTAACAGAGCAGGAGCCAGCCGCGCAGGAGGGCGGCAATCGAGAGTACATAGAAGAGGATGAGCAGGGTTTCCTGGCGGCCGGTGATGTAGTTGGCCGGCATGGTGGCGAAAGGATGGACAGCCCAGAGGGTCATGATGGCGGCGGCCATCGAGAGGGTTTGGATGGGGCTTTGGGTGGTGTTTTGTTGGCGCTGGTAGATGGGCCAGATGGTGAGAAACAGGAGCATTACAGCACCGGCGGCACACCAGAGGTACACGAGACTGGAGATGCGGTAGCCGAAGGGATCGAGGGCGGCCCATTGGTAATCGAGCATGAAGGAAAGAGCGGAGACGGGGTGGTGATCGACGGCGCGAACGTTGGCGTGACTGCGGACGAGGCGAACGAAATTTTCGATTGTGACGTGGCGGATCTCGGAATTGCCTTGGATGGCGGTTGCGTCGTCGAGGAGGAAGGGGCCATCGAAGGCGGGGTAAAAAACGAGGATCAGGAGGGGAAGCAGGGCGATCCAGGCGAGCAGGGGTCGAAAATAGTTGCGTTCTTCCACGTCCTTGAAGGCTAGCACCGCAAAGGCGGGCTAGTGGGTGGGAATCTGCACGGTGACTTGGCGGGGAAGGCTTTTGGGAGTGGATGGCCTGGGTGTGGTTTGGACCACGATGCGGTTGACGACGCGCTTGGCACCGGCGGATTTTGCCATGCGGGTGGCAGCGCCTTTTCGCTGGGGAATGCGAACGGTACCGGACCATTCGACAATGCCGTCGTGGACTTTGTATTGGAGCGAATCGGAGTGGAGTTTGGAGCTGGAGAGTTTGGATTTGAGTTTGTTCGTGATGGCGGCGTCTTCGGCGACACCGGCCCAGGCGGAGATCAGCAGGGAAAGGACGAGGAGGAGGCGGAGCATATGTGGATAGTGGCGGGGAGGCGGTTGAATTCTCCGATTACATGGCGGTAAAGGTGAAGGCCAAATTGGCGTTGACAAGTCTTTTGGAACTCTATTTGCTTTGTTTTCAGTGTTTTGCCGATTGAATTGGATGAAGCCGCAAGGTGGGGTGTGCATACTCGATGCGGGTGGAAGGCCAGGTCAGCGAGACCTTAGCTTTCCACCCAATTTCATTTCAGGACATCAAGCCATGCCACCCACCAAAGAACTCCTCCTGATTCAGGAGGAAGTAAGTAAGCGGTTTCAGCCCTCGAATCCACTTACTGAAGTAATCGCCGTTAAGCTCGCAAGGACGATCTATCAACAACGCCGCTGTGAGTATCTGATCGATTTTGCGAGGTCTGTTCCCACACGAAAGCTCGATGAGCTGCCGCTTGAGCGGCAAACCATGTTCCGCAAGAATCTCCGTAAGTTAACCGAGAAATTGAAGGAGCTGAAGCGCAACACACGAGTGTATTCGGAATCGTTGAATTCCGAGACACAGGCACCGCAGGACAGCGGCGCGGAAACCAACCTTTAGATGACACAGGAGACTATCATGAACCACAATTCCCTTCCCGACCACATCCTCTATCCGATCGAGGAGCGCCAAGAACTGGTGGAACTCGCCAATCAGTTGCGGCTGGATTACCGGCCAAACAATGAAGACGAAGACGAGATTTTCGAGCGGATCGTAATCGCATCCTGGATGCGGAAGCGTTATGAAAAAGTGCGCACGAAGCTGTATCTAGTGAAGAATTCGCTTGCGGCGGAATCGCCGAAGTTGCCAGTGACGATTGATTCGATCAAACGATTTCAGGCAGAAGTGGATCAGCAGAAGAAGCAGGTTTCCGGGTTGAGACGCAGCCTGCGGCGGATGCGTGAAGGTGAAGCGGGAGTGGTTGAGGAGGTGCGGCATGAATATGCTCCTGCCGCCTAGCCGGACTGAAGTCAAGCAGGGGCAGATCGAGCGGTTTACGCGAATGTATTTGAAGATTCGCGAGAGGCTGGGCCCCGATACGGCGGAAGAACATTGTCTGTGCAACCAGATCGTGATCGCACTTTGGCACTCGAGACTTTTTGAAACGAGTGCCTACATCTATGAGAAAGAGATGTTGAAGCTGAAACGGGCCGGCGGAGATGGCGTTCCGTTAGCGAAGCTGAAAACGGATCTGAAATTTGCCAATATGCACGCCAAGAAACAGAAGAATTTTGCCTGGCGGAGACGAGGAAAGTTTTTCGAGTTGAAGACGATACGCGAGGAATTGGAAAGGAGACCGAAAGCTGCGTGAACAAATGAGGGCCGGACCTAATAAGATATGGGGACGGCCCTGATTTGCTTTAGCAGGAATTACAGAATGGGAGGCACAGCGATGCCCGAAAAAATGGAGACTGGATTTTTGAACCGGAATGCCGGGATTCCTTATGCGGTGTATGTGCCGGCGAACTATTCTCGACAAGCGAAGTGGCCGGTGATTCTGTTTTTGCATGGAGCGGGGGAGTCTGGGACGGACGGTGTGAAGCAGACGGCGGTGGGTTTGCCGCAAGCGGTGCGGTTGTATCCGGAGCGCTTTCCCGCCGTGGTGGTGATTCCGCAATCGGTCCCGGAGCGGCCTTGGGTGGACCCGAAGTGGCAGGGGCTGGCTGTCGCGGCTTTGGATGCTACGCTGCAAGAATTTTCTTGCGATTTGGACCGGGTGTATTTGACGGGATTGTCGAAAGGCGGAGCGGGAGCGTGGTATCTGGCGATGCGGGAGAGGGAGCGCTTTGCGGCGCTGGCGCCGGTTTGCGGTCGCATCGAAAAGTCGACTACGAGTACGGCTTCGTGGGAGGGGATTGAGACGGTGAGCTTTGGGGAGGCGGCGAAAAAGCTGGGGTCTGAGTTGCCGATTTGGGTGCATCATGGAGATGCCGACAAGTCGGTGCCAGTGGAGCAATCGCGGCAGATGGTGGAGGCGCTGAAGACGGTGGGGAACCCGGTGCAGTATTCCGAATATGCGGGAGTGGGGCACAACAGTTGGGATCGCGCTTATCAGGCGGCGGCCTTTCCGCAGTGGCTGTTTGCGCAGCGGAGAAAGCGGGTTGCGTGAAAAGAGCTCATCCTCTGGCGATACGGTGGTTTCACTGGCTGAACTTTCCGTTGTTGAGCCTCATGATCTGGAGCGGGTTGTTGATCTACTGGGCGAACGATGCGTTTTTCGCCTTTCCAGCATGGTTTTATGAACGGACGCATTTGAGCTTCCGGCTGGCGGAGGGGATGAGCTATCACTTTCTGCTGATGTGGCTGTTTGCGTTGAATGGCGTTTGTTATGTTAGTTACACGATTGTTAGTGGGGAGTGGCGGGAATTGGTGCCTGGCAGGGGGGCGTTGCGGCAGGCGTTTCAAGTTGTGTTGCATGATCTTGGGATACGCAAAGAGCCGTTGCCGGAAGCGAAATTCAATGCGGCGCAGCAGATTGCTTATACGGGGGTGGTGCTGATGGGACTGGGATCGTTATTGAGCGGGCTCGCGATTTATAGGCCGATTCAGCTTTCGTTTTTGACGCAAGCGATGGGCGGCTATACGAGTGCGAGGTTCATTCACTTTGCGCTCACGGTTGGTTATGTGGGGTTCTTCGTGATGCATGTCGGGCAAGTGATACGGGCTGGGTGGCCGAATTTCAGGGCCATGGTGACAGGTCATGAGTAGCAATCGCCGGGCGTTTCTGAAGTTTGGACTGGCGGGTACGGCGGTGGTGGGTGGCTTGTCGCAACTGTTGAAAATTTCACCGCATGAATTCAATGAGCGGATTACGCGGAAGCTGCTGGGGGCTAGCCGACTGGCTCCAACCTTTGCGCGGGATCAGGCTCGCGAGCCGCGAGAGAATGGCGGCATTGGTCTCGATGGAGAGGTTGGGGACTGGTCTTTGAAGATTGAAGCTCCCGGTGTTGCGACCCGGACCATGCTGATCGACGAGGTGAAGGCGTTGCCCCGGGTTGAGATGACGACGGAGCTGATGTGCATTGAAGGATGGAGCGAAGTGGTGCATTGGACAGGTACGCCGCTTAGCAATCTCGCACCCTTGAATGCGCCCGAGTATGTTAGTTTAGTTACGCCCGATCAGGCTTACTATGTCGGACTGGACCTTGAGAGCGCGCTGCACCCGCAGACGCTGCTGGCGTGGGAGATGAACGGGCAGGCGCTCAGTTCGGAACACGGCGCCCCGCTGCGCCTGGTGATTCCGGTGAAGTACGGAATCAAAAGCATCAAGCGGGTGGGGAGCATCCACTTTGGCACCGATCGCCCGAAAGACTATTGGGCGGAACGCGGGTACGACTGGTATTCGGGTCTCTGATCGAAGCTGGACCCGATCAAGCGCGTTTGGAAACTCACCAGAAGCCGCTGCCTCCACAATCGCTACTTCGCACAGTTGGATGACGCGATCCAATCTGTCGAAAGCGAGTTCGCCCATTGGGCGCAGCGCAACCAAACACTGCGGAGATTATGATTGACCGCATGCCATAGACGATCTGTGCCGATGCTTCCTCATCCGGTTGCATCGGAAGCTTGAGATAGTCGGCAATCCCGCTAACCATCGTTTGGAAGTGCGGTAGCCCGCTGCCACGGGATATGCCCCGACTGCAAAGTTCGAGGGTGGCTTCTGTGGATTCGCTGCAATGATCGCTCAAGGGTCTAGCGAAGGCCATTGCGTCCTATTGCGCCCAAGTTGTTTGGGCTTGCCTTGTGTTTCGCTCTACGCCAGAAAGTCATCCGCGCATGTCACCACGATGGTTGGGATTGTTGTGTAGTGATTTGTATTGAAGCCTTTAGCCTTCAACTTTCGGACAATTTCCCGATACCGGAATCCAGCAAGACGGCCTATTCAAGCTGCGACTACGATTGTGTAGTCCCGCTGGCTGCTCGTAGTGAATAGATCCTGGATGCCGCCGCGTTCCCGTCTCGCCTCAATCAATTTACGGGCAACGTCGCGTGCGATCTCCAGCGCTTCGGCAACGGTGGAGCACTGTGCAACGAGGCCCGGGAGCTCGTTCGAAGTGGCGAGGAATACCCCTTCGGACAATTCCTCGACCTGGATACCAATCGCCAATTCCATCTGCTGAGATCGTAGCATCTCGTATGATCAACCGCCGATGTTCGGGGCCTTCTTTTGCGTTTTGGGTAGCGAGTTAGGCCTTGACGCGGAGTTGGATGCCCAGTTCGCGGAGGTTCTTGTCGGGGACGGTGCTGGGAGCTTCGCACATGAGGTCGCTGCCCTTCGAAGTTTTGGGGAACGGGATCACGTCGCGGATGCTGGTTTCGCCCGCGAGCATCATGATGAGCCTGTCGAAGCCGAGGGCGATGCCGCCGTGTGGCGGGGCTCCATACTCCA
>JBKJSR010000447.1:0-24136 GCA_046594355.1 Bryobacter sp. | reverse complement strand
CGTACGTCCTTCAATGACGCCACCGCCGCCGTACTCGGCCTTGTAACACAGGTCACCAGCCGCTACAATTACGTGCCTAATCCCGATGGCTCGGTGAATGCCCAGGCCCCAGGCACTCCGGTGCTTCGCAACTTCCAGGGCGAAGAATATGAAATGTACATTTCCGACTCCTGGAAGGCTACCCGCAACCTCACTATCACGGCTGGCTTGCGCTACATGATGTGGCCCGCCATCTATGAAAAGAACGGCGTACAGACCAGCACGAACATTCGCCTCAGCGAATGGTTCGAAACGCGCATAGCCAACGCTGGCAATGGACTGGCCGGAAACACGAACTTGCCCCCAATCTCTTACCAGTTGGCGAACAAAGGTGGCCGTCCGCTCTATGACAACCTGAACAACTGGTCGCCGCGTTTGGCGATGGCTTACGCCCCCGACGCCAAATCCGGTCTGTCGAAGTTCCTCTTCGGCGGTCCGGGAAAGAGCGTGATCCGTGCCGGCTTCGGCATCTACTATGACGTGCTCGGCTCCGGCCTCGTCCGTGACTTTGACGCCACTGCCCTCGGTCTTTCCACTTCGCTCAACAACGCTTCCGGTCGTGAGACCGTGGCGGGCGCTCCCCGCTACACGGGCATCTTCGCTTTCCCGCAGCAGTTGGTCAGCCCCGCTCCTCCCGCAGCCTTCCCGGTCGTACAGCCGAACAACTTCGCCATTACCAACTCGCTCGACGACAAGCTCCGCGCTCCTTACACGATGCGCTACAACGTGACTTTCGCCCGTGAGTTTTCCGGCGGCTGGAATGTCAATGTCGGTTATGTAGCCAGCCAAGGCAAGCGCACCCTTACCAGCGAAGATCTTGCTACACCGCTGAACATTCGCGACCCGCAATCCGGTACGGATTACTATTCTGCAGCCAAAGCCCTTACAGGTCTGATCCGCAACAATACCCCCGTTTCGCAAGTTCCCCGTATCCCATATTGGGAGAACATGACCCCGGGCTTTGCTGGCAAAGGCCTCACCGCCACCCAGGCTGCCTACAACCTCTTCGCAGATTACTATCCAGACGCTACCGCCGCTGTCGAGAGCTTTGATCGATTTAGCGATCCCTCGGCATCAAAGCT
Organism: Bryobacter sp.; assembly: GCA_046594355.1. Taxonomy (GTDB): domain Bacteria; phylum Acidobacteriota; class Terriglobia; order Bryobacterales; family Bryobacteraceae; genus Bryobacter. The sequence goes on along the minus strand of JBKJSR010000447.1, from coordinate 23,015 downwards.
CGGTCCGTTCGCTTACTACAGCCGACAGTTCTCCTACCTGCGCACCTTGCGTTCGGTCGGCTTCTCCACCTACAACTCAATGCAGGTATCGGTGCAGAAGCGCTTCTCGAGCGGGGACCAGTTGGGCTTCAACTGGACTTGGTCCCACTCGATCGATCTCGGCTCCACGGCCGAAAACAACGCCGATGCAACCCGTGGCATCAGCATCAATCCCTACAACCGGTATCAGATGCGCGGCTCCTCCGACTTCGACCAGCGCCACAACTACAACGCCAACTGGATCTACGGAATCCCCCTCGGCAAGGGTAAGAAGTTTATGTCCAATGCCGGCGCGGTCGCCAACACCATCCTTGGCGGCTGGCAGCTTGGTGGCATCTGGCGTCAGACGACTGGTCTGCCCGTCTCTGTCGGCCACAACCGCACTTGGCCCACCAATTACAACATCACTGGTTGGGCGACCCAAACCAACAACTTCGCGGACGGCACCAACAAGAATGCTCCAGCGCCTCCCGGAGGCCGCTCGGGTCCCAACATTTTTGTCGAGCCCGGCACCGCTCTCAAGGCCTTCGGCTTCACCGACCCTGGTGAAATCGGGAACCGCAACACTGTTCGCGGTGATGGATTGTTCAACATCGACATGAACCTCGCCAAGAGCTTTAGCCTCCGCGAAGGTCACGCCGTCCAATTGCGTTGGGAAGTCTTCAATGTCACAAACTCCGTGCGTTTCGACCCACTCAACATCAACCTCGCGCTGTCCAACCCATCGTCCTTCGGCCGCTATGCCGGCACCTTGGGTGGACCTCGCGTCATGCAGTTTGCTCTGCGCTACGATTTCTAAGCGCAAGGCCACGGCAGCACAACCAAAAAAGGCGAAGCTCCGGCTTCGCCTTTTTTTATGTCCGTGATCCTGATTTAGTGCAGATGCAGATAGCGGTGTAGCAGCACAATCTGGCCGCAATGATAAGTATTGTGGCTCGCAATCCCAAGCAGCATATGTGCGATGTCATAAGCCCTGCCAGGAACTTGCTCCGTCAACCGCTTGTCTTCAAGCGTCGCCGCAAGCTGCGTCAGCCGCTCCCCCGAATCCCGAAATCGCTGTATCTCGATCTCCCAGTTTTTATCCGATAGCTCTGGAATCGCATGCCAGCCCAGGCGATCAGCCTCTTCCGGCTCCGGCATCCTCTTTCCCGCAATCGCCTCGATCCCCGCTTCATGCCAGCAGCGCATATGCTGCACCAACCCCCAAATGGAATGGTTTGCGATCGGCGTTGTCGCGCCGGCCTTAGCCGCCTCAAGCCCGTGCAGCACTTCAAGCACAGCGGGGCCATGCCAGCCTTCGTGAAAGACAGATCGGCGGATTTGACCGGCAATGCGAATCGATTGACGCATGGAGGGAAAGGAGGGACTTAGCGCATCCTATCAGGACTGAGTCGATATTACTCGCATGATTTTTTAGTGATTGCATGCCGATAACGAAACATCGCCCGCAACTGAAGTTTCACAAACGGCGACCCAAAGAAATTCACGATCGGCCCTCCCGGCAGGCGAAATGTGATCGTATCGGTCAACTGTGTCCCCTCGTTATGTTGCGTAAATCGATGCTCATGACGCCAATAAGCAAATGGCCCCTGTTCTTGTTCATCGATAAATAGAGTGGGCGCTTTGCAAACCGTATGAACTGCGTGCCATTCCGTCCGGATTGGCCCCAGAATCGGCACTCGGATCACCAGTCGCGCACCGGCCGCTATACCGCCGCTGCGCGAAAGCACCCGGATCCCTTGCGAGGGCGGCGTCAGCTTTTCAAGCGCGTCTGGAGCTTCGTGAAAAGCCCAAACCGTTTTTATCGGCGCATGGATGTAGGAAGAAATGGTAAATTCTGGCACTGTACTTAAGAAGCTTGGATAGACTAAGTAGTTTCGATGTTGCTCGAACTCAAATCGGTTCAAAAGCGCTTTGGCGGTGTCACGGCGCTACGGGACGGCAATCTCTCGGTCAATGCGGGCGAAGTCCATCTATTGATGGGCGAAAATGGCGCGGGCAAAAGTACCCTCATGAAGATCGTCGCCGGAATGCAGAGCCACGACGGCGGAGAAATGCTGTTCCAGGGCAAGCGCGTCAATTTCGCCAACCCCAAAGAATCCGCCGCGAGCGGCATCGCCATGGTCCATCAGGAAAGCCTGCTCGCCCCCCACCTGACCGTTGGCGAAAACATTTTCCTCGGCCGCGAAGATATCGGAAGCTTCGGCATCGTCAACCGCGCCGCCATGATGGATCGCGCCGCGAAGTTGATTGAAGCCCACGGCTTCCCCCTCAAGGCCGATTGGCGGGTGAGCCGCCTCAGTCCCGCAGGCCGCCAGCTTGTCGAAATCTGCCGAGCCATCGCCAATGGCACCTCCCTCTTAATCTTCGACGAACCCACTTCCAGCCTCAGCGAGAGCGAGACCAAAGAAGTATTCACCATCGTCCGCAGGCTCAAAGAAAAGGGCGCTGGTGTCATTTACATCACCCACCGCCTCGATGAACTGCGCAGCGTCGGCGACCGCGTCACGGTTCTACGCGATGGTGCCACGGTCCACACTGGCGAACTCAAGGACCTCAACCGCGCCCAGTTAATTCAACACATGGTCGGCCGCGATCTGGGCGCACTTTACACTCGCTCTGCGTTGCCCCCCGGCGACACCTTGCTCCAAGTCCAGAATCTCAACCGCGGCAAGATCCTCCAGGACATCAGCCTCAGCGTCCGTGCCGGTGAGATCGTCGGCCTTGCCGGCCTCATGGGCGCAGGCCGCACGGAACTCTGCCGCGCCATCTTCGGCATCGACGCTTTCGAGAGTGGCCAAATCAGCGTCGCCGGCAAGCCCCTTAAATTCGCCTCGCCCCGCGATGCAGTCAACGCCGGCATCGCTCTGATTCCCGAAGACCGCCAGAAGACCGGCCTCGCCACGCAACTCCCGGTCGGCTGGAATCTCACCCTCGCCAGCATCGGGGCGCACTCCAGATTCGGCATTCTCCAGGCCGCAAAACTGAACGACACCGAAAAGAAATACATCGAGCGCCTGAGCATTAAAACCACAGGCCCAAGCCAGAAAAGCGTTCGCCTCAGCGGCGGCAACCAGCAAAAGATCGTCATCGCCAAATGGGTTGCCCAGGGTGCGCGCATCTTCCTGTTCGACGAACCCACTCGCGGCATCGACGTCGGCGCAAAAACCGAAGTCTTCGAAGTGATGGACGACCTCGCCCGCCAGGGCGCGGCCATCCTCATGGTGTCGAGCGAGTTGACCGAACTGATCCAGGTCGCCGACCGCATCCTAGTCATGCGCCAAGGCAAAATTTCGGGCGAATTGCCCGGCAAGACAACTCAGGAAGAAATCATGGCGCTCGCTGCGTTTGAAGAAGAAGAGGCTAAGCAATGATTCAACGGTTGTTGCCGTTTGCGACACTGATCGTTCTGTTCGTGACCCTGTGTTTCGTACCCAACTTTCTGAGCGAGACCAACCTCTCGAGCGTGATCCGGCAGACCGCCGTTATCAACATCATGGCGCTCGGCATGACCATGGTGATCATCACTGGGGGCATAGACCTCAGCGTGGGCGCGATCCTCGCCATGGGCGGCCTGATGGGCACAATGGCGATGGAGAAGGGCCAACCCATTCTCGTCGGCGTCCTCGTCGGCATCCTCACGGGAGCACTCTGCGGCTTCGTGAATGGATACCTCACAACGCGCCTCAAGATCAATTCCTTCATCGTCACGCTCGGAACGTTGGGCATCATCCGCGGACTCACCCTCGTAATCTCAAACGGCCTCCCCGTCCACCAGATCCCGCCGGCCTTCAGCTTCCTTGGCGAAGGCACGGTCCTCGGCGTGCCCTTCGTCCTCTGGGTACTCTTCGCCTGCGGACTGCTGGTCCATTTCATCCTCGAACACACCAAGCTCGGTCGCTACAGCTTTGCGATCGGCAGCAACCCCGACGCCGCCTTCTATGCTGGCATTCCCGTTGCTTTCCACATGACTAGCGTCTACGCAATCTGCGGCGCGCTCACGGGCCTCGCTGGCATGATCGAAGCGTCCCGCTTAATGACGGGCCAACCGACTGCCGGGCAAGGCTATGAGCTCCAGGCAATCGCGGCCGTGGTCATCGGCGGCGGCAGTCTGCGCGGAGGCGAGGGCAGCGTCGTAGGCACTCTGGTTGGTGCATTCATCATGGGCCTTCTATCCAATGGAAGCGACCTCAAGGGCATCTCTCCCTACTGGCAGCAGGCGATCATCGGGGCTATCATCATCCTCGCCGTCAGCGTCGACGAACTGCGCAAACGCCGGGTCGTCTAGTACCACGACCGCTTAAATGCGTTCGTATGCCGGCAGCCGATTACACTTCCTCCGCGATACCGAGCCACTCGGATCATAGATCAAGGAGATTAGCCGTGATTTTAGGCCGGACGCCGATCACTGAACAAGAGCGCGAGATGCGGATGAACGCCGTCGAGCAATCTGCCTTGACGAATCGTCGCCGCAACTTGCTCGACCCTCAAGTGCTCGTCCTCCAAAAGCATCCCAGCGAAAACGCCCTGAAAAACCTGGATCGGGAATTCTTGACCCAGCGCGAATTCCTTCGCCAACTTGCTGCCCAGGCCGGTTTTTCCCTCGAATGGCACCGCGTCGGCCGCAAAGCAATGACCGCCACTTCACGTAAAACTTTCTCAACCGGCAAAAGCAATAGCACACTCGACATCATCCGTACCTGCACTCGCTAGCCCTCTTGCGCGATCCTATTAAGGATGGAACTTGCCCAATGGATCGACCATACTTTGTTACGCCCCGATGCAACCGAAGCCGAAATCGCCCAACTCTGTGAAGAGGCGCAGCAGTACAAGTTCTACAGTGTCTGTGTCAATCCCTATTGGGTCGCCTATGCCGCCAACGCCCTCGAAGGCTCCAACGTAAAAATCTGCACCGTAGCCGGCTTCCCGCTCGGCGCAACTCCCGCCGCCGTCAAGCGTTTCGAGGCCCAGCGTTCCATCAACGATGGCGCTGCCGAAGTCGACATGGTCATCAACGTCGGCGCTCTCAAGAGCGGTCTCTATAGCGACGTCGAAACCGACGTCCGCACCTGCGCCGAAATTGTCCACCTCGCCGGAGGAAAACTCAAAGTCATCCTCGAAACCGGCCTCCTCACCGACTCCGAAAAAGAAATGGCCTGCCGTATCTGCGTCGCAAGCAACGCCGACTTCGTCAAGACTTCCACCGGCTTCGCCAAGGGCGGTGCAACCGTCGAAGACATCCAGCTCATGCGGCGCATTGTCGGCCCCAAAATGGGCGTCAAAGCAAGCGGCGGCGTGCGCACCTATGCCGACGCGGTCAAGATGATCCACGCGGGCGCAACCCGTATCGGCGCCTCCGCCAGCATCGCCATCGTCACTGGAGCGCCTGCCACCGGCGGGACCTATTAATGCCAAAAACCGTCAACCGCAATGTTCGCTTTGAAGAACGGGCCGACCTCCTCGACTTCCTGCTCGAAGTCTCCGAAACCACGGCTTCCACGCTCGACCTCGATCAGGTTCTCGACCACGTGGCCGGCGTCATCCATCGCGTCATCGGCTTCGATCTTTTCGCCATCCTCCTCTACAGCGATCGCAGCAAGAGTCTAAAGGTACGCCACTCCATCGGCCACCGCGACGAGCTTGTTCGCACCCTCAGCATCAAACTCGGCGAAGGCCTTTCCGGTGCCGCCGCCGAAAGCCGTCAGCCCGTCAATGTTGGCGATGTCCATGCCGACGAACGCTACCTCAGCGCCCTCGATGCCGTCCGCAGTGAACTCGCCGTACCGATGATTGCCCGTGGCCGTCTCGTGGGTGTCATCGACCTCGAAAGCACTCGTCCCGACGCCTACGCCAAGCGCGACGTGGCTCTCCTCAGTCTCATCGCCAGCCGCGTCGCTTCCGCCGTCGACAACGCGCGCCTCTACAAGAGAGTCGAGCAAAACCACAAAACTCTCAAGGTCCTCACGCAGCTCACCAAAGAGTTTTCTTCCATCCTCGACCTCGACACGCTGCTCCAGAAAATCGCTGGCGGCGTCCGCACCCTGATCCAGTACGACGGCTTCAGCGTGCTCCTGGTCGACGAAGCGGAACAAGTCCTCAAACACCGCTTCAGCCTCCGCTTCGACCAGCGCAAGACCGAAGACATCCCCCTCTCGCGCGGCGTCACTGGCGCTGCCGTCCGCGCCCGCCATGCCATCCGCGTTGCCGATACCAGCTCCGACGAACGCTACATCGAAACTTCAACCGGCATTCGCAGCGAGGTCGCAGTCCCTCTCATCGTGAATGATCGCGTGATCGGCGTCATGGATATCGAAAGTGAACGCGTCAACTTTTTCACCGAAGAACACTCCCGCACCCTTGGCCTGCTCGCCCCTCAAGTCGCCTCCAGCATCGAGAACGCCCGCCTCTACGAAGAAGTCGCCTCGCGACAGGCCCGCATGGAGCAGGACTTGATTGCCGCCCGCCGCGTCCAGAGTCTGCTGCTTCCTCAGGAGCCACCCGAAATCCACGGCCTCGAGATCGGCATGGGCATGCGCCCCGCCCGCGAAGTCACCGGCGACATCTACGACATCTTTGAGATTGAAGAAAAAGTCGCCCTCATTGCCTTCGGCGATTCCAGCGGCAAAGGTGCCGCCGCCGCCCTCTATGGCGCAATGGTCTCGGGTCTGCTCCGCAGCCTCGCCTACCGCCGCCTCACGCCCGCCAAAATGATGAAGGTGCTAAACGACCGTCTTTGCGAGCGCCGCGTCGATGGCCAATACGTTACTTTACTTTTAGTCCGCTGGGACGCAGTCGAACAGAAACTTACTTTCGCCAGCGCCGGCGGTGGCCTGCCAATTATCCTTCGCGATGGCGAAGCCACCCGCCTCCACCTCGAAGGTGTCCCGCTCGGCCTCCTCGCAGATCGCGAGTACGACGAAGTAATCACCGAAACCCAAACGGGAGACATCATCGGTCTTTTCAGCGATGGCTTCGAGGACCAGGCAAACCTCGAGGGCACCCCATTCGGCGAAACAGAATTGACGCGGATCTTCAAAAAACTCCGCAAGCAACCCCCCGGCGCGGTCTTCAAAAAGGTCCTCGCCGAGATGGACAAATTCCGCTCCACCGTCCCCATCCACGACGACCAGAGCGCCCTCATCCTGAAAGTGAAATAGCGAATGAATTACGAGTACCGCCAGGGGCGCCTATGCGTCGAAGGTGTTGATCTGGCTCAGGTCGCAGAGCAGTGCGGCACCCCCACTTATGTCTATAGCGCCGGCATGATCCGCGAGCGTTACCGCGCCTACGCAACGGCTTTTGAAGGCATCGCCCACCGCATCTGTTACGCCGTCAAGGCCAATTCCAATCTCGCTGTTCTCGCGGTCCTCGCCCGTGAAGGGGCCGGCTTCGACATCGTCAGTGGCGGCGAACTTTACCGTGTGCTCCGCGCCGGCGGCAACGCTTCGCAGGTCGTTTTTAGCGGCGTCGGCAAGACCGTTGCCGAGATCGGATATGCCCTCGAGCAGGGCGTTCACAGCTTCAATTGCGAAAGCTACGCCGAGATCGAAGTGCTCAATCGTGTCGCTGGCGAGGCCGGCACAAAAGCGAGCGTCGCTCTCCGCGTCAACCCCGACGTTAACCCCGTAACCCACGAATACATCTCCACAGGATTGCGCGAAAACAAATTCGGCATCGACATGAGTGTGATCGAGCGCGCCTACGAACACGCCGCTTCGCAACCCCATCTCAAGGTCACCGGCGTAAGCTGCCACATCGGTTCGCAGATGCTTGATTCCACTCCGATGGTAGAAGCCGTCGAACGCCTTGCCGCCCTCGCCCTCCGTCTCAAGGCCAAAGGTCTTCCCATCGATCACCTTGATCTAGGGGGCGGCCTCGGCGTCAAGTACGAACCGGAGGAAGAGACCCCCTCCATCGCCGCCGCCATCGCCGCGCTGCGCAAGGTCGTTGATCGCACCGGCCTCGAAGCCGTCGTCGAGCCCGGACGCTCCATCGTTGCCGAAGCCGGCGTTCTCCTCACCCGCGTCCTCTATCGCAAGAACAACGGCGGCAAGGAATTTGTCATCGTCGACGCCGCCATGAACGACCTCCTTCGGCCAGCGCTCTACAAGGCCTTCCACGACATCGCTCCGCTCCTTCAAAAGGACGCACCGTTACAGAAAGTCGATATCGTGGGCCCGGTCTGCGAAAGCGGCGACTGGCTCGCCAAAAAGCGCACGCTACCAACACTCGAAAGCGGCGATCTGCTCGCCGTAAAAACCACCGGCGCTTACGGCTTCGGCATGTCGTCCAATTACAACTCGCGCGGTCGCGCCGCCGAAGTCCTCATCGACGGCGACCGCTTCAACATTGTGCGTCAGCGCGAATCGTGGGAAGACCTCCTACGTGGCGAAAGCATCCCGTAGCGTCTTCAGACTCTTCGGTACTGCCGTCGTCGCATCCTCTTTGCCTTCCATCTCCAGGCTCACCCATCCGCTAAATTTAGCGGCCCGCAAGATCCCGGCGATCTTCTTGTAATCGAGGTCGAGCGTGTACCAGACACCGCCCCCATGATAGGTCTTCGCCTGCACAATGCTGGCGTGCGGAGCAAGCTGTGCGATGCCTTCATAATACTTGTCCGGATAATTCCCCGTATCGAGATTGATGCCGAGCCACGGCGAATTCACCGTCTTCCAGATCTGCAGCAAAGTGCTCACCTTCGTCGTCAGTCCCCAGTGATTCTCCAGCGCCAGCTTCACGCCGGCAGACTCCGCATGCGGAAGGATCTCGCGAATCGAATCGACACACCACCCAATCGCATCCGCATCTTTGTAGCCCGCGATCGGCGGCTCTTCGCCCTTCGCCTTCATCAAATCGTCAAAGCTCTTGATCGTCTTCCAGCGCCCCGAATTCAGGCGTACGCAGGGAATTCCCAACTGCGACGCAAGGTCGATGCAATGCTTCGTGTGATCGATATGCTTCTTGCGCTCGGCCACATCGGGCGACACAAAATCCTGATGGATCGACAGCATCGGCATATCGAGCCCTTTGTCGAACGCCCGCTGCTTCAAGGCATTCAGGTAGCTCTTCTCTTCGGAAGCAAACTGGCGGTGCAACAACTCAACCCCGTCAAAGCCCATGGAATACGCTTGATCGATCACCTTTTCGATCGGGTACTTGACAGGCTCAAAGTGCCAGAACGAGTAGGTCGAAACGGCGATCCGCTGGCGCGGCTGAGCCATCAATAAGGGTGCGATAGCAGTTGCGATCGCAGCACGGCGTGAGATTGACATATCCTGAGTTTAGATCATGTCAACAAGAAGAGAATTTCTGGAAGTCAGCGCCGTCGGCGGCGCAGTGGCCAATTTAGCCCAAGCCCAAAAGGTATCGCCGAACGACAAAATCCGCGTTGGCTGCATCGGCATGGGCAACATGGGCTTTGGCGACGTCAAAACCATTTCCACCGTCCCCGGTGTCGAGTTCGTCGCCGTCGCCGACATCTACGAAGGCCGCCTCACCAATGCAAAAGAACGCTTTGGCAAGCAGATTTTTACGACCCGCGACTATCGCGAACTCCTCGCCCGTCCCGACATCGACGCCGTCATCATCGCGACCCCCGATCACTGGCACGCGACTCAAGCCGTCGATGCGATGAAGGCCGGCAAGCATGTCTACTGTCAGAAGCCCATGGTTCAGGATCCCGCCGATGGCCACAAAGTCATCGCCGCCGAAAAATCCACCGGCAAGATTCTCCAGGTCGGCAGCCAGCGCGTCAGCTCCATCCTTTACTCCCGTCTGCGCGAAGTCATCAAGGAAGGCAAGATCGGCGAGATCCGTATGATCGAGGCTTTCTACGACCGCAACAGCGCGCTCGGTGCCTGGCAATACTTGATCCCTTACGACGCATCGCCCACCACCGTCGACTGGGATCGCTTCATCGGTGCCGCCCCCAAACGTCCCTTCGAACCCATCCGTCTCTTCCGCTGGCGTAACTATCGCGACTACGGCACCGGCATCGCGGGCGACCTCTTCGTTCACCTCTTCAGCGGCATCCATTACGTGATGGATTCCAACGGTCCCGAGCGCGTCTTCGCCTCTGGAGGTACCTATTTTTGGAACGACGGCCGCGATGTTCCCGACCTCATGATCGGCCTCTACGATTACGCGAAAACCGATAAGCACGCCGCGCATCAGATTACGCTGCGCGTCAACTTCGAAGCTGGCACCGGCGGCGGTCAGAGCTTCCGTTTCGTCGGAACCGAGGGCTACATCACTCTCGACGTCGGCAATGGCTTCACGGTCCATTCCACCCCTCGCGAAGCCCGTCCCGGCTTCGATCTCGAGCCCTTCCCTCAGGCGGTTCGCGAAAACTTCCTGGCCGAGTACAAGAAGAAATATCCCGATCAAAAACCCAGCGCCGACGCCATGCGCCCTGCCACCAGCTACAGCTACCGCCTTCCCGCCGGTTACACCGAGCAGTATGCTCACCACGCCAACTTCATCGATGCGATTCGCAACAATCGCCCGGTGATCGAGGACGCGACCTTCGGCCTCCGCGCCGCAGCTCCCGCCCTCCTCAGCAACATCAGCTACTTCGAAAAGCGTCAGGTCCAATGGGACCCGATCGCCATGAAGATCAAAGCCTGATTACTTTACCAGCGTGAAGCTGACCTCGATCTGCGTCGTCACTTCCATCGGATTTCCGTTCAAGAGAGTCGGCTGATAGCGCCACAGTTTCACGGCGCTTATAGCCGACTCTCTCAGTCTCGCGTCAACAAACTGATTCACCGGTTCCAGCGTCAAAACCTCTCCCTCCTTGCCGATCACGGCGTTCAACAGAACAATCCCCTCCACTCGTTCCGACCTGCAATCCGCAGGATAAATCGGGGTTACTTTGTTGATTATTTTGGCCGCCTGAACATTGCCGCCAATGCGCACTCGCGACGGACCTACGGCAACGGCCTGCCAAGGGGGAGGAGGTGGCGGCGGGGGCGGCGGCATAATGCCCCCATTCGCATTTACCGACTCTTTCATCCCTCCTGGATTCAGCGTAAACACCAGCGGCCCGCTCTGCACCCCGCCCAGCTTGATCATCGTATTCGCCAAGATCGCAAAGTCCTCCTTCTCGACGAAAATCGAGTAGAAATCCTCGGGCATGTTCGGGAATGAAAAACCGCCTTCCGCATTCGTTTTCACCAGCTCCATACGCTGCGTCATCCCCGGTTTCAGAAAGCGCAAGCTCACCCGCGCCCCTGCGACATTCGCGCCACTTGCATCTTTCACAATTCCTTTCACTCCACCCGCCGTCTGTGCGATCAGCTTCAATCCAGCCACGGGTGCCAGCAACGCCAGGCTCAATGCTGCAGTCAGCACCAGCGTCCCCCTTGAGACAGGCAGATGCGAAGTCAAAGGATTTAGCAACGCGTTCAGGCGCTGCTCAAGAGTAGAGTAATTGGCCATGGAGAGGCCTCCTTCAAATTGAGGTTGTGTCTGTAAATTCCGGGCGATCGCAACCAGATGACCCGCGTAATCGGTGGCCGCCAGGCCAGAGATCACTACGCCATCGTCGCAGGCTTGTTCACATTCCCTCTGCTGGGCCCGCCCCGCCAGCCACACCAGAGGATTCGGCCAATAAAAAGCACTCGCCACCTGGGCCACCAGTTGCCACCAAAGGTCGCGCCGCAGAACATGCATCCGCTCATGCGCCAACACCGCCGCCAGTCTCTCGACAGGCCAATCCTCGGCATCCAAAGGCAGCAACACTCTGGGCGACCAAAGACCACAAACAGCCGGCACTGCCAGATCCGGTGAAAGATAACACCCCTCGCGCCACGCGATCCCTCGCCGGCGCAACCACCCTCCCCGCACTTGCGCCACAACCGCCCGCAGGAGCAACAGCAACACGCCGGCAAACCAGATCATCACGAGAACTCTCGCCCAATCCAGGCCACTGCCTATCCCGCCACCCGCATTTGCTGTCACAAAAATCCGCGTCGGCCCCAACTCTACGGCAATCGGCGCAACTACACTCGCTTCCGGCCACAACGGCAGCAACAACACAAACGCCAGCGCCAGCGTCCACACATAGTGCCGCAATGCGGCGCTCTGCCGCCGCAACAGCCAGGCAATCAATCCGGCACTCCCCAGCAGCAACGAACTCTGCAACGCAATCGTCCAGACCCCTTCGCTCATCTCCGTGCCTCCTCAATCAATCGCGCCAACAGGTCCAGATCCACCTTCGTATCGGACAACGCCGTGCTCTGCAACGCAATCGTCCAATCCCGTTCGCTCATCGGCGTCCTTCTTTCCGCGCTTCCTCGATCAACCGCGCCAATCGGTCCAGATCCGCCTTCGGCAACTTCGCCGATTTCGGATCGAGAAGCGCCGCCACGGCATCCGTTTGCGATCCGCCAAAAAACGTATCCACCAGATGCCGCACTGCCGACTTCCGCGCCCGCTCCGGGTTCACAGTCGGAAAGTACACATAGCGCAACTGCTCCGTCTCATGCCGCACATGCCCTTTCGCTTCCAGAGTCCGCAAGTGCGCCCGCACCGCCGAATAGCTTGGCGCATCCGGCAACTCCGCTTCAATATCGGCCGCACTCGCCTGACCCCGCCGATGCATCACATCCATGATCTGCCGCTCACGCCGACTCAGTGTTTCGCTCATACGCTCCTGCTAGTTTTCCAGCACATGCTAGAAATCTAGCACTAACCGCAACACATTTCAAAACTTATTTTTTAGAGCGTGTAGCCGGCGTCCAAACGCAGCTCGGTCCCCGTGATCCCCGCCGCTGCATCCCCAGCCAAAAACAGGATCGCCTCCGCCACCTCATCCGGAAAAGCCATTCGCTGCAACGGATGCTTCGATCGGTCCGGCAGTTCCGGCAACTCCTTCCACATCGGCGTCACAACTCCCGCCGGGCCAATCCAGTTCACCCGCACATTCGCGTCCTTCGCTTCAAGCGCCGCACACCTTGCCAGCATCCCCAATGCTGCCTTCGAACTGCAATACGCCGCCGCACCCGCTGCCGGCTTCGTTCCCGAGGCCGATCCAATCAGGATCACGCTACCGCCCTCGAGATTCCTCCGCAACAACGGCAACACATGCTTCAACCCCAGAAACGCCCCATCGAGATTCACCCCCAGCACGCGCCGCCAATCCTCCAGGCTGCATTCTTCAATGGCTGCCACGCTCGCCACCCCGGCCGAATGAACGAAGATATCGAGCTTCAAAATTTGAGACAACGCCGCCACCCACGACGCCTCTTCGGTCACATCGAGATGCACGCCCGCCCCCACCGCAATGTCCGCTCGATAAACCAGCGCTCCTTCGCGCTCCAGCAAATCCGCCGTCGCGAGTCCAATCCCCGAGGCCGCCCCCGTCACCAGCGCAACCTTGTTTCGCAGGCTAGCCATTACAAAGGTTTGCCGGGAGCTTCCTTCGATTCCATGTAGCTCTGCCGCGATTCGAGGATCGCCTTCCGCGCTTCCTTCGGTCCACCCCAGCCTTCCATCACCGTGCGCTTGCCCTCAAGCTCCTTGTAAATGGTGAAAAAGTGCTCGATCTCCCGACGCGTATGCGGGAATACCTGGTCGATCGTGTGGATCTGCTCGAATCGCGGATTCCGCGTCGGCACCGCCAGGATCTTCTGATCCCGCTCCGAGCTGTCGATCATATTCAAAATCCCCACCGGCCGCACCATCATCAGGCATCCCGTAATGCTCGGGTTCGACACCAGCACCAGAATGTCCAACGGATCGTGATCTTCCGCCAGAGTCCCGGGAATAAAACCATAATCCCCCGGATAATGCACCGACGCATACAGCGATCGATCCAAACGAAAGAGTCCAAACTCCTCATCGTACTCATATTTGTTCGCGGATCCCATCGGGATTTCCACGATCATCCGCACTACCTCCGGCGACTCGTCGCCGGGCTCAATGTCGTATAAAGACTGGCCAATCATTGCCTTCTCAATGTAGCAAACTAGCTCTTCACTAACCCCACAATCCTTGAATCGCTAAACCGAACAAAATACGAAGCTTCCTCTCCCCAAAGGGGTATACAAAAAAAGTCAAATCAACTCTTGCAACCCCAGCCAATTGGCCTTAAGATCAATTTGTGTCTGGTGGTGTCCGAAAGTGTACCGTTTTCCCAGATCCAGCAGGAACCGAACTTGATAGAGCAACTCCAACCCGGGGCGCCACTGCCTTTGGCATATTACGGCTGCTCTGTCGACGCCAAAGGCCGGCTGAAAGTGCCAGCGGATTATGTGAAACACATGAACACCCTTGGTGCACAGTTCTTTTTAACTTCATACGACGAACTCGATATACATATCTATACCCGAGACGCATTCCTCAAGCAATGTTCTTTTGTGGAAGAACTCGCCCTCAATCCTGAGTTGCAGGATGACGCGGAAGATACTCTCTTCCGCATGCGCGACCTCGGAGCGGATGTTTCCCTCGACACGGACGGCCGGCTTCAACTCCCCCCGGTTCTTCGGCAGCGGCTCGGTTTAACTGAGTTGCCTTCGGCGTGTCACATCGGAAAAGACCGCGATCATTTTGTGGTGATGACGGCTCAACGTTACGCGGCAATGCGCGACAAGAGCCGGGTCAGGTCGGCGGAGTCCGCAAAGCGGATGCGCCAGCTCGGTTTGCGATAAGGATTTATGACGCACTTCCCGGTGATGTCCGCGGAGGTGATCGAATACCTGGCTCTCCGTAGCGATAGCCGGGTGGCCGATATGACTGCTGGTTTGGGGGGCCATTCTAAACAGATTGCCGCCCTCCTCGAAACCGGAGTCCTCGTGATGAACGACCGGGACGGAGAGAGCCTCGCGGTGGCGATCGAAAATACGCTGGAATTTGCAGCGCGCATTCGGCCAACCAAGGGCGTGTTCTCAACCTTCCCAGAAAGATTGAAGGAGATGGGTATCGGGAAGCTGGATGGATTATTCGTCGATCTCGGCGTCAGTATGAAACAACTGACGGAGCCGGAACGCGGATTCTCTTTTCGCCTCGATGGCCCCGTTGACATGAGAATGTCGCGAGACTCCGACCAGGATCTTAATGCCGGGGATGTGGTCAACACCTTCTCCGAAGTTGAACTCGCCTCAATACTCTACGAGTACGGCGAAGAATGGAGGTCCCGGGCAATTGCCAGAGCAGTGGTCCGGGCCAGGCCCATCACGAGTACCAGGCAGCTTGCCCAGCTTGCCGGTCAAGGGGTCGGGGCCCGGGACACAAAAATTTCGCCGGCAACCAAAACCTTCATGGCGTTGCGGCTTTTTGTTAACCGCGAGCTCGAAGAATTGAAAGCTTTGTTAGAGGCTCTGCCGGGTTTGATGGCTCCCGGCGGACGGGTAGTGATGCTGACCTTTATGTCGTCTGAAGACAGAATCGCCAAGCATCGCTTCCAGGAATTTCAGCGTGCAGGCCAGGCCAAAATCCTGACCAAACACGTTGTCAAGCCAAGTGACGAAGAAGTGAGACGCAACCCGGCTTCGCGCAGTGCGAAGTTACGGGCCCTCGAATGGCAGGCAGCTTAGTTGTAAGTGACTTTGGAGAAAATTATGTCAGCATTGGCTCACGATCGGCAATCAGAGAAGCAATACCGCGCCCCCCAGCCACAACGCGTCCGCTCGAACGTGCGCTCGCGTTCCGCTGCCGCGCAACTCCTCAAGTTACCCGCCTTCCCCGGCGAGCTGCTCTACTTTGAGCCAAAGCCCATCGATAACTCGATGGTCGTGCGCGCTCAGTATCCCGGCCAGCAGAGGAGCTCCTGGCGGGCCGCCGGAGCCGTAATCTCCTGTGCCCTGATCTTTACCGGGCTCCTCCTTCCGGGCGCTTACCGCATGGTCGCCGGAATGCAGGCCCACGAGCTCCGTGGTGAGCAGGATCAACTCCACCGCGAGATCGCCGAACTGCGTGCTCTCGAAGCCCGCCATTCGAATTTGAAAAAGCTTGAAGAAGTGGCTAAGAATCAGGATCTGATCGATCCCGCTCCCAATATGGTGCAGCACTTGACCCCAAAGGGTTCTTACGCCATGAACGGTTTCCCCTCCGGCAAGTAGAAGACATTTAGCACTCCCGCGCAAGCGGCAATGAATGAGTGCCTTCTACTTGATTTTTTTTCGACTTACTAAGGAGCAGCGCAATGGTATCGCCGATTCATCCAGCCGTGGAGCGCAGGGCACGCTGGCTTCTGCGCCTTCTCGTCCTCTGGGGATTGGCCGTTGTCGCGAAACTTTTTTACATCCAGATCGTCCGCCACGATCACTACGCCGATCTCGCCGAGCGGCAACAAACGCGCCTCGTCGAAATCCCCGCCCATCGCGGCACCATCTACGACCGCAATGGCCACATTCTCGCCATCAGCGTTCCCGTCGAAACAGTAATCGTAAACCCGGCTCAACTGCCCAATGTGGAAGTTGCCTCGGCTCTCCTGTCTGAAATCCTCGGCCTCGACAAAAAAGAACTCTTTGCCGCTCTCACTCAAAAGGTCCAGGAGAAGCGCGGTTATTACAAAGTTGCCGAACATCTCACCCAGGATCAGGCCAGGAGCCTCAGGAGCCTTAGGCTTGGCTGGATTCAGTTTGAATCTTCCACAATCCGCGTTTATCCCAACGATCAGTTGGCCGCTCACGTAATCGGCGGCGTCGACTTTGAAAAGCATGGGAACGGCGGCATCGAGCAGGGCCACGAAGACGACCTCTCGGGTCGTCCCGGATTTGCCAGTATGGTCACCGACGTTCGCCAACACGGCGTTGAAAGCCACATCGAAGTCGAGCCCATTCCCGGCAACGACGTCACTCTCACGATCGACTATCGCGTTCAATATGAACTCGAAAAACTCCTCGCCGAAGCCGTCGTCGGCAACAACTGCTGGGCTGGCCGCGCAATGGTAATGGACCCTCACAACGGCGAAGTCCTCGCCCTGGCCAGCTACCCCACTTATAATCCCAACGACAAAGTCATCGCCATGGAAGCCCGCCAGAACCTCACCGTCCAAAGCCCCATCGAGCCCGGCTCGGTCTTCAAAGTCTTTACGATCGCCGGTGCGCTGCAGGAGGAAAAAGTGACTCCTACAACCAGTTACCACTGCGGAAACGGTAAATTGAATCTCTTCGGCCGCATCATCCACGATCACGACCCATACGGCTATCTCACTGTCGAAGATATCCTCGCCAAATCCAGCAACATCGGGGCCATTCACGTCGGCCAGGACTTGGGCGAAAAGAAATTCTTCGATTACATCAAGCTCTTCGGCTTCGGCTCCCGCACCGGCCTCCCCCTACCTGGTGAATCGTCGGGCCGCGTCCTTCGCCTGTCGAAGTGGACCAAAAGCTCCATCGGTTCCGTCGCCATGGGTCACGAAATCATGGTCACAACAGCCCAGCTTGGCCAGGCCGTGAGTGTCATCGCCAATGGTGGCAAGCTCACCCGGCCAAAACTAGTGCGCCGTATCGGCGCTGCCCGCACGGACGTTTATCAGCTTAAACGCGCCAGCTACGAGCCGGTCATCGAAGAATCCCGGCAAATCCTATCGCCGGAAACCGTCGTGCAGATGCGCAAGATGATGGAGCACGTGGTTCTCCAGGGCACTGGCACCAGCGCCAAAATCCGCGGCTTTTCGGTAGGTGGCAAGACTGGCTCCGCGCAAATCTACGACCCGAAAACAAAGCAGTATCTCCACAAGTATCACGCCTCTTTCATGGGTTTCACTCCCGTAAACGACCCAAAGCTGGTAACAGTGATTACTCTCAACGGCTCAACCAAATACGGAGGTGCCGTCTCCGCCCCGGTCTTTAGCAAAGTAACGAATTCGGCATTGCGGATTTTAAACATCCCCAAGGACCTTCCCGACGACCCGGAAAGCGAACCTCTCCTCGCAACTTCGGTCAAAGACGCAGCCTTCCCGCTACTCTCTGTGGAAAAACCTGTGGAAGAAGTGGAAAACTCAAACGTCGAAGTTACTAAGGCCAGTTTGGTAACTCCTGACTACATGGGCATGACTCTCCGCGGCGTGCTCGAGGCTGCCTCGAAAAATGGCTTCCGCATCGACCCTTCGGGCAGTGGTCTCGTGCGCTCCCAACTGCCTGCTCCCGGTGAGCCGGTCGCCTATGGTCAGAAAATCAAGCTGCGCTTCGGGCGCTAAGGAATTGGAACAGGATTGGAATTGAAGTCAATCGGCATCGCTGAACTGATCGCGGGTCTCGAACTCGATGCACCCCTTGCGCCCGAACTCGCTTCGCGTCTTGCCCACGGTGTCCACTTCGATTCCCGCCGCATCGAAGCAGGCTGGATATTTTTCGCCTTCGCCGGTGCAAACGTGGATGGACGCAACTTTGCCCTGCAGGCACTCGAAGCCGGTGCAATCGCCATAGTCAGTGAACTGGCTCCTCTGCCTGGCCTCGAAAGCAACTGGATTCAGGTGAAACACGCCCGCAAGGCACTGGCTCTCGTCTCCCGCCGCCTCTTCGAAGATCCAACCCACGGCGCTCTTGCCTTGTTCGGCGTTACGGGCACCAACGGCAAGACCACAACTGTTTATCTACTCGCCTCAATCCTTGAGGCTGCGGGCTTCGAGACCGGCCTCTTTGGCACCATCGGGTACCGTATCGGCAAGCAAATTCTCGCTAGCGTCAACACTACGCCGGAGAGCGTCGAACTCTACGAACACTTCTCGCACTTAATGTACGAAACTTCGCGGCGTCCAGCCGTCGCCATGGAAGTTTCTTCCCATGCGCTTTCACTCGGGCGCGTTTGGGGCATGCACTTCGCCGTTGCCATATGGACCAATCTCACCCGCGATCATCTCGACTTCCATGGCAACATGGAAGCCTATTTTGAAGCCAAGTGTGAGCTCTTCCGTGGACAGGATGCTGCTGCTCCCGATGTAGCCGCGATCAACTTCGATGATGAACACGGTCGCCGCGTTCCGATTGCCGCATCTACCCGTCTCTGGAGCTTTGCAATGCGCGAAAGCTCGCCGCCATCCACTGTCCGCGCCATTAATATTCAGACAGGCTTTGCGGGTGTCGGCTTCGATCTCGTCACTCCCCAAGGCACCTTTCAGATCCACTCGCCGCTGCTCGGCGAATTCAATGTGTCGAACATTCTCGCTGCAGCCACTGCGGCTCTCGGCCACGGCATCCCGATGGAAGCAGTCCGCGAAGGCATCGAAAAATGCCCCAGCGTACCTGGCCGCTTTGAGCGCGTCGACGTCGGCCAGCCATTTCTCATAATCGTCGATTACAGCCACACCGATGACGCCATCCGCAACGCCATCCGTGCCGCCCGTGCTCTCAACCCTGCCCGCGTCATTACCGTTTTTGGCTGTGGCGGCGACCGCGACCGTTCCAAGCGCCCGCTCATGGGCGTTGCCGCCGCCGAAGGCAGCGATCACGTCGTTCTCACCAGTGACAACCCTCGCTCGGAAGATCCCATCGATATCATGAACGATGCTCTCGTTGGCCTCCGCCGCTTCGACACTCCGCTCACCGTCGAACCCGACCGTGAGAAAGCGATTCACAAGGCCATTGGCATGGCTCGCCCAGGCGATATCGTGATCCTCGCCGGTAAAGGGCACGAAGACTACCAGATCGTCGGCAAGACCAAATTCCCCTTCGACGACCGCGTCGTGGCCCGCCGCGCTCTGGCTTCACTCGGCTATGAGAAAGAGGTCACTGCGTGAATCTTTCTCTTCTTGAAATTGCCCGCATTCTCTCCATCGCAATCCCTACGGCTGCAAGCGCAATCGTCACTGGCTACTCCATCGATTCGCGCGAAGTCCGCCCCGGCGATCTTTTCATTGCCCTCAAGGGCGATCAGGTGGACGGCCACGACTTTCTAGGCCAGGCCTTCGCCGCCGGCGCGATCGCGGCGCTCGTCGAGCGCGAAATTCCTTCAGTCGATATTCATCAGTTCGTCGTTCCCGATTCGCTCGCCGCTCTGCAAACATTGGCAACTGCGGCCCGTACCAAGTGGGGCCGGATCGTGGTCGGAATCACCGGCAGCGCCGGTAAAACATCTACTAAGGAAAACGTTTCAGCCTTGCTCGCCATCGCGCTCCCCACCAGCAAGACTGTTGGCAACTTGAACAATCACATTGGCCTCCCTCTCTCGGTCCTGCGCATCGATGACAAATCGCAAGCGGCAGTTCTTGAAATGGGTATGAATCATTCTGGTGAAATCGCCCGGCTCTGCGCTATTGCCAAGCCGGACATCGGCGTCGTTACCAATGTCGGCCACGCCCACATCGAAAACTTCACGGGCATCGAAGGCATCGCCGCAGCCAAGCGCGAACTCATCGAGTCTCTCCCCGCAACTGGTGTTGCCGTCCTCAACGCCGACGACCGGCGCGTCGCCGCATTCGCCCAAAACTTCTCCGGCAAGTCCGTCACTTTCGGGCTCAGCGAAGCAGCTACAACACGCGCCACGAACATTTCCTACACCCTCGATGAAGCCGACTTCCAGATCGAGGGCCAGGCCTTTCACTCCAAGGTTCCTGGCAGGATCGGAGTCCTCAACATTACGGCTGGTGTTGCCGTTGCGCGCCTCTGGGGTGTTCCCCTGCGCCAACTCAGCGACGCCGCCAGACAGATCGAACCGCCTAAAATGCGCACGGAGAAAATCTCCCGCAACGGCATCACGATCTGGAACGATTGCTACAACTCAAGCCCTGACGCCGCCAAAGCGATGCTCGACCTCTTGCGGGATACCGCAACCGGCCGCCGCATTGCCGTCCTGGGCGAGATGCGCGAACTTGGCCAATGGGCCGAGGCTCTCCACGCCGAGCTTGGTCTCTACTCGGTGGAGAGTGGTTTTTCTGTGCTACTTGGGATACGCGGCGCGGCTCGATTCACAATCGAGTCAGCAATGAAAGCTGGTCTGTCAGCACGCGCCGCGTGCTTTTTCGATACCCCCGAGCAAGCCGGAGAATACCTGAAAACGATCGCCCTGCCCGGCGACACGATCCTCTTCAAAGGGTCGCGAGGCACCCGCGTCGAACTTGCCCTCGAAAGGTTCCTCGCCTAGCTCCATGCTCTACTGGCTCCTCTTTGAAACACTCCAACCGTACTTCGGGCCATTCCGCCTCTTCGGTTACGTCACCGTTCGTACCGCCGGTGCCCTCGTCTCCGCCCTGTTGATTTCGGTCCTCCTTGGCCCTTGGATGATCCGCAAATTGCGTGAATTTTCCATCGGCCAGTTCATCCGCGATGACGGCCCCAAGTCGCACGAAACCAAGGCCGGCACTCCCACCATGGGCGGCCTCCTGATCGTCGTCTCCATTCTCGTGCCCACTCTCCTCTGGGCAAACCTCCGCAACGTTTATGTCTGGATCGCCATGGGTAGCCTGGTCGGCTTCGGTGCGATTGGCTTTTATGACGACTACACCAAGCTGATCAAGATGCGAAACCTCGGCCTCACCGCCCGGCAAAAGTTCATGCTTCAAGTCCTCGTGGCAATGATCATTGGCTTCGTTCTGCTCTTGCTCAACGCCAAAGGCAACTACACCACGGCCATGAACGTCCCCTTCCTCAAGAGCTTCAGACCTGACCTCTTGATGCATTCTCTAGCCGGCAACCCCTGGACTTTTCCGCTCGTCTTCGCCCCTTTCTATATCTTCATGATCCTGGTCCTGGTCGGCTCTACCAATGCCGTTAATCTCACCGATGGCCTCGACGGCCTCGCCATCGGTTTGATGGTCATTGCTTCTTCCGCAATGACAGCCCTTTGCTACCTCGCCGGCCACCGTGAATTCGCCACCTACCTCGAACTCGAGCGGGTCCCCGGTTCGAGTGAACTCACAATCTTCTGTGCAACCATGGTCGGCGCTTCTCTCGGCTTCCTCTGGTACAACGCCCATCCAGCCGAAGTCTTCATGGGCGATGTCGGCTCGCTTGCCCTCGGTGGCAGCATGGGGACCGTCGCCGTCCTCATCAAACAGGAACTCCTCCTGCCCTTCATCGGCGGAGTCTATGTAATCGAATTGCTCAGTGTCGTTCTCCAGGTCGGCAGTTTCAAGTTGCGCGGCAAACGCATTTTCAAGATGGCGCCGATTCATCATCACTTTGAAATGCTGGGCTGGCAAGAATCGAAGATAATCGCCCGATTCTGGATCGTCGGCCTCGTCATGGCTTTGTTTGCTTTGGCTAGTCTCAAGTTACGGTAATTATCGATGCACCTTTCCGGACAGCACTATCTGGTTCTCGGCCTCGCCAAAAGCGGCGTGGGCGCGATTCACTTGCTGCGCTCCCAAGGTGCCAAAGTTAGTGGCGTCGACAATCGAAACCTGACTGACTTACCGAATGTGCAAAAACTTGTGGAAAATTCGGAAATCTTTTTCAGCTCCGGCCAAGAGGCAAGCTTGGGGCACATAGACACCCTCGTTGCCTCTCCAGGCGTCCCACTTAGTCATCCCCTGATCCAGCAGGCACTCCGCCGCGGCATTAGAGTAATCGGGGAAATCGAGCTGGCTTACTGGTTTTTGCGCGGTCCAATCCTCGCGATTACAGGCTCAAACGGTAAAACTACAACCACTTCTCTCGTCGGGCACATCCTCAAATCAGCCGGAGTCGCCGCTCAAACTGGTGGCAACATTGGCTTTGCCGCCACCGGCATGATTGCGGCCTCACACTTCCAGCAGTGGAATGTCCTGGAATTGTCGAGCTTTCAGCTCGAAACGGTCCAAAGCTTTCACGCCCAGCTCGCCGCTGTCCTCAACGTCACCCCAAATCACCTCGACCGCCACGGCACCATCCAGGAATACGCCCGTGTCAAGGGAAACATTTTCCGCAATCAACGTTTTAGCGATTGGGCTGTATTAAACGCGGCCAACCCCACGAGCGCCGCCTACTCGAAGTCGACCGCCGCCAACATCGCCAGCTTTTGTGGTGATTCGTGCTGCATTTCCGGCAATCGCATCGAGCTCTTCGGCAAGCCTCTTATGCCCGTGAGCGAGGTCGCGCTGCCTGGCTCTCATA
>JBKJSR010000369.1:0-4025 GCA_046594355.1 Bryobacter sp. | reverse complement strand
ATCCGCGGAGCGAAGTTCTTGCCGTCGTCGCTATAGGGCTGGTCGCGGGGCAATAACGGCCCAACGGTGAATCGACCGTCCAGGCTCATCGAGCTCGGATTGTAAAGTCCGGCCTCAGGCGTTGCTCCCTTACCCTTCGCTACGAAGTTGGTGTAGTAGTCGTACCGAAGGCCGATGTTCAGGGTCAGATTCCGCGTAATGCGCCAGTCGTCCTGGGCGAAGAAGCCGAACGCCGACTGGCGCCCGCTCCACTCGCCCGTGCCGAATTTCGCGGAAACCGCGTTCGGTTCGTTTCTCAACATCGAGTTGAAGTTAGCGTACTCGAAGAACGGAATCTCGGGGTTAGACCGCGACCCAGTCAGGCGCATGACATTCCCCCCGAACTTGAGCGAGTGGTTGCCCACGTATCGCGCGTATTTCTGTTCGATTTGCATCATGGGGCCGCCGGAGTGGTTGATCTCGCCTCCGGGACCGCTCCATCCCAGAGTCGTCTGGATGGTCGGAACGCGTTGCCCATAGAGAAGGCCCTTCTCCCCGGCGGGGCTGATATTCTTGAAGAAGTCGTCGAGGCGATCCTGAATCGTGTTGTTGAAGCCAAAGCGGCTCTCGGACGTCCAGGTGGCCCCCCCGGTGAGAAAGCTGATGTTCGCGCGGTCCATCGAGTTAGTCCAGGTGCGGTCGTTGTTGACGTAAAAGCGCGGAACCTGGCGGTACGGCTGCCCGTGCGTGTAGGTGACCGCAATTCGGCTATTTCCGGAGACCACCCAGTCGCCCTTTAAGTCGACGTGATCGTCCCGGCGAGTCTCCTTTTTTGTGGCTTCGAAACTCCCGACCGTCGCGCCGGACGTCACAGCCTGGTTCGGCAGCGGGATCGCGTCCAGAGTCAACGCGTATGCCGGCACGGCCGCGGTCAACTGAGCCCGGACACCCTGAGTCGGCACGTTACCCTGCACAAAGATGTCTTCGGCAGTCCGGTAGCCTTCGAAGGTGCCGAAAATGAATAGCTTGTTCTTCATGATCGGACCGCCCAGCGAACCGCCGTACTGGTTATACATGAGTTGCGGTTTGACCGCCACTCTCTGGAACCGCGCATTCAGCGTGTCGTTCTGGTGATTCATAAAAGCGCTGCCGTGCCACTTGTTCGTGCCGGACTTGGTGACCATGTTGACCTGACCGCCCAGCGTATTCGAGTACTCGGCGGGGATGACGCCCTTGACCACGCTGACCGCCTCGACGGATTCCACGCTGAGCAGGTCGATCAGGTTGCCGCCTTGGTACGCCCCTGCGCTGTTGTCGCCGGTGTTGCCGCCGGCGCTGGTGCCGTCTACAGAATACACGGTTCCGTTGCGCCCAACGCCGTTCAGGTTGACTCCCGTACCGCTGTTGCCCTCGCTGGGGACGACGCCGGAGGCGATTTTTAGCAGACCCGTGATGTTGCGGGTCTGCAGCGGCAACTCGCGAGCGTCCCTGATGTCGTAGCTCTGGAGCTGTTGGGCCGACACCGTATTAATTTGCGTCACTTCGCTGTCAATCGTGATCGTATCGGTCACCGCGCCCACCGTCATCACGAAGGTTTCCTGGAGCTGCTGCCCGGCGGTCAGGGCCATGTCGGCGCGCACCAGGGGCCTGAATCCGCCTGCTGAGATGGACAGAGTGTAGGTCCCGACTGGGATAAACGTGAAAGCGAAGCCGCCGTTGACTCCGGCGCTCTTGTTCATCGCAGCCTGCGTGTTTTGATTGGTCAACGTTACCTTCGCCTCGGGAATCGAGGCTCCGCTGGGATCGTTAACCGTCCCATAGAGGGTCGCCAGGTTCGCTTGTGACCAGGCGACCTCCGGGGTCAGCAGGAGGTGGCCAGCTGTCAAAGCTAGGATTGCCCACAAGGGACTTACGTGTTGTTGTGGCAAGATTCTCTTCCTTTTCATTTCGATCCTCCGTTGGCTCCGTCGTCGTATGAGGTAGCCGAATTATATACTGATCGTGTTAATAAGGGGGCCGCAGGCGAAAAAGCTTGACTTTCAATATGAATGCTAAGCTGCCACGCCGACCGAGCGCAGCGGGCGGAACCGGCCCGAGGGCGGAAGCGAGCGGGAGCGTCAGACGTAATATCCGGTGAGGTTGAGGTCTCCCAACCGAGCGGGGATAAATATGGAAGCAGCGCGTCGTCGAAGGGGCCTTGGCTGCGGTGCGCTTCCGTAGCTCGTTGCAGATACACGTATTCCACAAGACTATGGCGGCGGTAAGCAATTCAGACCGCTGGCGCGATTGTTCTGCTGCGTCTTCCGCTGGCGCGCGTCTTTGGCGGCGGCGAAGTGGCCTCGGCGGATGGGTTGCGATTTGTAGCGCCGGTGCGAACGCTCAACGCCGGATTCAACAGCAAGTACTTCCATGTCGAGCGTGGCGTGACGTACTACAACTTCACCAGCGATCAGTTCACCGGATTCCACGGCATCGTCATTCCGGGCACGCTGGGCGACTCGCCGAACGTCCTTGATGGACTGCTGGAGCATCAAACGAACCTGAATATAAAGGAACTGATGACCGATACCGCAGGCTACAGCGATGTCGTGTTCGGATTGTTCTGGCTGTTGGGGTTCCAGTTCAGCCCGCGGCTGGCAGACCTCGGCGATTCACGGTTCTGGCGGATTGATCGGGAGGCGGACTATGGAGATCTCGGCGAACTCGCACGGCACCGTATAAACATCAAGGGGTAGTGTTGCAAAGATTCAGAGGGTTGATAGGCTGGAGCCAGAGGCAATTCTGAGCCAGCGTCCTCTCGTCTTCAAGTGGCGACATTTTGAACCACAGATTATTGACTGTGCGGTGAGATGGTAATTGCGTTTCAGTCTGTCCTATCGGGACGTGGAAGAACTGATCGCCGAGCGGGGTGTGGCAGTGGATCATTCCACAATCTGGCGCTGGGTGCAACGATACGCTCCGGAACTAGAGCAACGATTGCGCCGTCATCTGAAGCCAACAAACCGTTCCTGGCGAGTCGATGAAACCTACGTGCGTGTTCAAGGCCGATGGTGTTATCTGTATCGGGCCATCGACTCTGAGGGCGCGACTATCGAATTCTTCCTATAGCCCTTTCGTGATCTTGATGCGGCTAAAGCGTGTTCCGCTGGGCGTTGCGCAACGGCGCCCACGCTCAGCCGCGGGTCATCAACACCGACTTGGCACCGACCTATACATCCGCTATACCTGCACTCCAACGATCGGGCGTTATCGCCAAACGGTGCCTTCACCGGGCCGTAATATTTGAACAACATTATTGAACAGGACCACCGAGCAATCAAGAAACGAGTGAATGCCAAGCAAGGATTCCGTGCATTCGGCGAGGCGCGGCGGACGATTGCAGGCTATGAAGCGATACACATGATGCGAAAGGGGTAGGTCCGATGGCTGCCCGCTCACGACGGCAAGCGGCAGATCCAGTTCGTCGACAGGCTGTTCGGTCTATCGACATAGATCAACAATTCTCC
The DNA here is from genome assembly GCA_046594355.1 of Bryobacter sp. Classification (GTDB taxonomy): domain Bacteria; phylum Acidobacteriota; class Terriglobia; order Bryobacterales; family Bryobacteraceae; genus Bryobacter. The sequence goes on along the minus strand of JBKJSR010000369.1, from coordinate 540 downwards.
GGAGTTGGCGAGTTCCTCAGCGCCCAATTATTCTTTGCAACACAACCACCACGTGTCATCCCTACCGCCATCATCGGTCTGAAGCGATCTGGCTTGCAGCGCCGGCGCTGCAAGCACCGACCTGTACAATATTTGAACTACATCATCGAACAGGACCATCGAGCTATCAAGCGACGGGTGAACGCCAAACAAGGCTTTCGGGCTTTTGGTGCTGCGAGGCGTACGGTGGACGGATACGAAGCGATGCACAGAATACGGAAAGGGCAGGTACGGTGGGTGCCTGCTGGAAATGTCATTTTTCAGAACCGGTTTATTGATCGGCTGTTCGGTCTAGTTCAATAGAACTGCATTACACAACGCACGATCTGGTCTCCCTAATCCCTAACGAAATCTTTGCAACATAACCGTACATGCTGGAACATATTGAACGACTCGGTTAGAACGTCAGCCTAGCATTGAGCTGCACGACCCGGGCGCCGCGCGTGCTCAGCAGTTGCCCGAAGAACGTGTCGTTCACGCTGGTGCGCAAACCAGACAGGT
>JBKJSR010000213.1:0-12837 GCA_046594355.1 Bryobacter sp. | reverse complement strand
ACGGTCATGACAACGATGTCGTGGCGGGGGAGGTTGGTTTTTTCGAGAACCTTTTTGAGGTGTTCCATATGGCGCCAGCCGCGGACGGCGACAAGGACGCAGCCTGGACGGGCTTCGAGACAGTCGGAGGTGACTTCGACCTGGTGTTCAAGATTGAACTGCTCGAGGCCTTTTTCCTTGCGCTTCTGTTTCTGCCGGTTTACGTATTCGCTGACCGTGAAGAGCGTGAAGAGGACGATGGTAAAAGTGATGCCGTAGACGGTGGCGACTTTCTTTGAGATCAGGTTGGCGATGGCGATCAGGAAGAGAGAGCAGGTCATGACGGCGAGGCCGAAGGGGATCTCGCGGCCGCCCATTTTGAAATTGAAGGGGAACTTGTATTCCTGATCGTGGCGCTGGAAGCGCAGGGCGAGAACGCCAACGGCTTTCATGAAAAAGCTCCAGACTACGCCGAAGGCATAGGCTTCGCCGAGCAGGTAGACGTCGCCACGGGAGCCGATGATCGTAAGGATCTGAAGGATCGCGATGAGGTGGATGATGCGGGCGCTGGTACCGAATTTGCTATGGGGCTTGCGGAACCACTTGAGCAATACGCCATCTTCGGCGACGCGATTCAGGACGCCGTTGGCACCGATGATCGACGTGTTAACAGCTCCGCTTAGAATGAGCGTGCCGACGATTACGACAAAGACATGGAAGGCATATTTGAGCAGCGGGTCGCCGGAGAGGCTCATCGCCATGCCGCCGATCAGGTTGTCGTAATACTTGGGCCGGGTGGCATCGGGGATGATCATCACGGCAAGCATGGAGATGAGACCGGTTGAGATCACGGCGTAAAAGCAAACGAGGTTGGCCGTGATCTTGAGGTTCTTCATCTTCGGAGAGGCGATTTCACGATAGACCTGCGCAAGAGTTTCAAAACCGCTCATGGCGAGCAGGCTGTGACCAAAGGCAATCAGGAGGCCGACGGCGGCGATGTTGGGCCAGAAGGTGCCCTCAAACCAACCGAGCGAGTCTTTGGTGAAGCGGAGATTTTCGAGGGTGGGGAGAGGAGGGAGCGGCTCGCCGCCACGGACGATGAGCGTGTACGCGCTCCAGAGCAGCAGCATGACGACCATGACCGTGGTGATCTGCATGATGCGGAGAGCTTTGTGCGAGCTTTCGTGAATGCCCTTGATGTTGCTGTACCAAAAGTAAAGAGTGACTATGATGCCGAATGCGGCGGCGAACGAGGGCTGATCGATGTGGTAAGGCTGATTGAGATTCTGAAAGGTTTCGTTGAGGAGGTGGCCAAGGTAATGGCCGGCGGCGACAGAAGAAATGGGACCGGTGAGGATGTAATCGACGATGAGTGCGCTGACGCTGATCTTGGCCATCATGGGGCCGAGTGCGTCGCGGACCACAACGTAGACCCCGCCACGGACGAACATCCCGCAGCTTTCCAGGTAGACACTGCGCACGGCAAAACTGTAAAGCATTACGGCGAGAACAAACCAGGGAGCGCTTTTGCCGATCGCCTGTTCTGTAATGCCACCGATGTAGAACATGGTGGAGGCCATGTCGCTGAGAACGATCGCGGCACCGCGCCAGAAACTGATGAAGGACAAAGCGACCGTAGTTGCTACAACAACTTTATTCGTTCTGGAGATTGGGAGCGAGGTTGAGCCGCCGGTAGCAGCGGTAGAGCCATCAAGGGGGGGGCTGGACATAATTTACGAATCGCTTTGCACAAAGCGACTTTTATATTCTAGGCTGAAATCGATGGCATTGGAATCGGGACTGGAGTTGGCGCGACGGATTGCCGTGACTTTGCAGTCGTCGGGGTACTTGGCGTATTGGGTGGGAGGCTGCGTGCGCGACCAGCTTCTGGGCCTTTTGCCAAAGGACTTTGATGTTGCGACCTCCGCTGTGCCCGAAGAAATCCTGGGCCTGTTTCCGGATGCGGAACTCATTGGGGCAAGCTTTGGCGTAGTGCAGGTGCGGGATGGAGCGACTGGCGGAGTGGTGGAGGTGGCGACCTTCCGTTCGGAATCGGGTTATCGGGATGGTAGGCATCCGGAGCAGGTGCGCTATGAGAAGGATGCGAGTCTCGACGCCTCGCGGCGGGACTTCACGATCAATGCGCTTTTCTACGATCCGGTACGGGACGAGGTAATCGATTTTGTGGGTGGACGGGAGGACTTGAGGGCTGGGATCGTGCGGGCGATTGGAGAGGCGCGGGAGCGTTTTGACGAGGATCATTTGCGGCTCTTGCGTGCGGTGCGGTTTGCGGCGAGATTCGGCTATGAGATCGAGACGAAGACGCTGGAGGCTTTGCGGGAAATGGCACCGAAGCTTGTGCGGATAGCCGGGGAGCGACTGCATGATGAGATGAGTTTGATCCTGACGAGTGCGAATCGCGGCCCAGCCCTGCAGATGCTGCGAGAGACAGGGTTACTGCGGGTTTTGTTGCCGGAGCTGCCCGAGGGACGCGGCACGCGCCTTGGGCTATTGCGCGGGCCGGTGAGCATGCCGCTGGCTTGGGCGGCTTTGCTCGAGGGCGTGAGCGATGTTGCCGGCGTGATGCGGCGCTTTCGTTTTTCGCATGTCGAGGCGGAGCAATGCCTTGGGCTATTGCGCGGGGAGTTGCAGTTTGGACGAGTGAATGAAATGCCGGTGGCGGAGTTAAAGCGATTCTTGCGAATGGCGAATTTTGCGGAGCAGCTTGAGCTGCATCGCGCCTCGTGCGAGGCCCATGGAGTGGGTTCGGCTACTTACGAACACATGCATGGATTGCTGGCTCAATGGTCGGCGGAAGAATTGCGCCCATTGGCGTTGCTGAGTGGAGACGATCTGCTGGAGCTGGGGCTTCTGCCTGGGCCACGGTTTCGCGAGATCCTGAACCGGATTGAGGACGCGCAGCTTGAGGGGCGCATCACGACTCGGGAAGAGGCGATTGAATTAGCTCTCGCGCAGGGCGGCGGTGATGTCCATGGATAACGCGGACATGGCACCGTCCACCGGGATCACCGCGCCGGTAAGATAGCTGGCAATCGGCATGCACAAGAACGCGGCGACGGCGGCGATTTCTTCGGGACGGCCGATACGGCCCATGGGAGTGCGTTCGGCGATGGTCTGCATGGCGAGGGGACTCTGCTGGATTTTCTCCGTAAGGGATGTAGCGACCCAGCCGGGAGCGATCGCGTTCACGCGGATCTGATCCTTGGCCCATTCGACGGCGAGGTAGCGGGAGAGGTGCGCAACGGCGGCCTTGCTCATGGCATAGGCGGCGCTTGAGCCGACAGAGAGCGAGCCGGCGACACTGCCGATATTGACGATGCTCGCTCGGCCGCTGCGTTTGAGCCACGGATGAAGCAGGCGAGAGAGTTCGAACATGCTGGTCGCGTTGGTGCGCATGACCTGTTCGTATTCGTCTAACGTGTATTCAATCGTAGGCTTGCGGATGTTCAAGCCGACGTTATTGACAAGGATGTCGAGAGCATTCCAATCGGCGGGCAAAGAGGCGAGGAGAGTGTCGCGACCTGTGGAAGTGCTGAGGTCCGTGACCACTTCAGTTGCGGCGAACGGAGCCTCTGCCGGGTGGATCGAGGCGCTGATTACAGTTGCGCCAAGGCCAGAGAGTTCTTCAACAATCGAGCGGCCAATGCCGCGTGATCCGCCCGTGACGATGGCTCGAAAGCCGTTCAGGTTCCAGGTATGCATGTGAGTTCTTATTGTTGCTTACGCCAAGGCGAATCCGCTGCACCGAGACTGATCAAATTTGCCACGAGTCGAGCGGCTCCAGGTACCGCGTAGGGGAGCTGGCGGTACCAGGACATCGAGCAATAGACGTAAAGGCCTTTGCCATAGCGTGTACTGAGCCAGACACCTTTTTGGGGGGCCTGGCCCTGGTCGTGGGTTTCGATGAGCGGCTTCCATTCGGGCGCCCAGGTAGTAAAGAACTTGGAGCCGCGCTGTTCCACCCAGCCGCTGAAATCCGCCGCAGTGATGCGATTGGGAATCGTGAAGACTGCATCCTCCGGGGCGAGGATCGAAACGGGCGCATCTTCTTCGCTGGTTTCTTCCGCACCGCGACCCTGGGTGTAAGGGAAGGGGCCGTAGTTCTTGTCGTATTCCTGCGTTTGATATTGCACGATGAGGACGCCGCCGGCTTTGACGTAATCGAGGAGCCGGGCATTGTGACGCTTGATGTCTTCGCGTGCGGCGTAGGCGCGAATGCCGACGAGAATGGTGGAGTATTTTGAGAGGTCGCCAGTCGCGAGCGCCGCTTCGCTCAGCAGGTCGCAGTCCATACCAAGTTGGCTTAAGCCAGTAGGCACTTCGTCGCCGCTACCCATGATGTAGGCAACGCGAAGTCCAGTTGCGAGTTTCACATCAACGGCACGAAGCGAGTGGACGGCGGGCTGGGACCAGTAGAGTACGCGGAAGCCGGGCTGAGTAATGGCCTCGAAACTGGCTAAATAGTTTTGGTTGCCGACGCTCGCGATCGCGGTGATGGGGTAAGCCTGAGTGGAGAGATTTTCGGGGAGCCGAAGCTGGAATTTGAACCGGGCCTCTTCCTTCTCTTTGCCGAGATCGAAGGTGGGGACAGCCGCTGCAAGCGTGAAACCGGGAGGCAGAGTGAGCGCGAGCTTACCTTGCTGGCGAGTGTTGGATAAGTTGCGGACCGTTAGGCTGAGTTCGTAGTTGCGTTTGCCAATCGGAGCCATTCCGAAGCTGGTATCGAATTGGACGCTGATGGGAGGACCGATGGCAAGAGGCTGGCGTTGCGCGCCGATGCGGGCATCGACGGAACTCGTTTCGAACTCCGATTCCATCGTGATTTGCGCGCCGCGATAGTTGAAGGTGGCGGTGGCACGGATGCCGCTATCGGGGGTTGCGATGCCGATTTGCTCCGGGTCTTTTACGGAGTAGAAAGATTCGCGGACCGTGGGACGGCTCCAGAAAGCGACGGTGGGTGTAGCGCCCGGCAAGATGCGCATTGGGTAAATTCCGGAAGCATCGGGAGGACTGATTTCGATGGGGCCTTTGACGCTGTAGCTGATTGCTCCCACTGATTCCGAGCCGCGCTGGTGCAGCGTCATGCGGGCTTTGAAGCGCTGGCCGGGTTGTGCCACCTGTAGCGTTTCGATCGAACGAAACATGGCGAAAGGGCCGGTGATTGGCTGATCTGGTTCAACGAGCGCTTCGAATTCGAGGCCGAGGGAGAGGGCGAGTGCTTTGGCGAGTGCGCTGCGGCGGGCGGGAAGGCGTTGCCAGGCGTGGGCAATTTGGGGAGCGCTGCGTTCGGGATGAAGCGCGTCGAAGCCCCGCACGATCGCCGCGATGTTTTCATCTTCTACCTGATGTTGGATGCGGTCGAAGATACTTTTTTCCGCATCTGCAGGGCCGACGTTGGTGCCTTCGAGTTTGAGATAAGACCAGACGGGGCCGGGCCTGGGAACGTTGCCGGCCATGCCCTGGCTGCGGTGCCAGCGATAACCGTCGCGGCCGATCTGAGCGTAACTGCGCCCAAGCACGGCATCGTATTCACCAGTGTTGATTTTGAGGGTGACGGGTTCCCCTTCGCGCCAGTTGGTGGTGTAGAGCTTGAGCGGTTTCCAATCGGCGGTGGCGGATTCACGGAAGGCGCGCTTGGCCATCCGGCCTGCCGTCTGGTGGTGACCGTGACCGTCGCGCTCGCTCTCGTTGAAGCGGCTGACGATGATGTGCGGCTGCACCTGGCGAGTGATGCGGAGAACGTCTGCTAGCAACTCTTGCTCATTCCATTGACGGAGCGCTTCGCCGATGTTTTTCGAGAAACCATAGTCGACGGCCCGGGTGAAGCGGACCTCGACGCCATAGTGTTGCGCGGTCTTGAGCATCTCAACGGTACGGAGCGCGCCGAGGGCATCGAAGAATTCGCCGCTGACGACATTGGCACCGCCTTCGCCCCGGTTGAGGATGAGCATGGTGACGCGGGCACCGAGGCCACGGCTGAGATAGGTGAGCAGCGCGGGGTCCTCATCGTCGGGGTGGGCAGTGACATAGAGGATGCGCGCATCGGTCTGAAGCTGTTTGAGAGAATGGCGCAGCCCGGCGGCACCACGATCTTCGGCGAGAGATTCGGCGGCCGGGAGAAGTGTTGCGAGAAGCAAGAGCGAAAAAAATATACCCATGATCTGTCATGTTAACTTTGAAACTAGTTCATGCATATCCCGGACGGAATTCTCTCCGCGCCGATCCTGCTTGGTTTCGGTGCGGCGAGTGCAGTCAGTATCGCTTATTCGGCCAGGAAAGCGGAAGCCGCCACCAGCGCAAATCGCATCCCGCTTCTGGGAGTGTTGGGGGCTTTTGTCTTTGCGGCGCAGATGGTAAACTTTCCCGTCGGTCCAGGGCAAAGCGGACATTTGCTGGGCGGGGCGCTGCTAGCGGCGACAGTTGGACCATGGGCGGCGACGATCGCGATGACGGCCATTTTACTGGTGCAGGCGCTGGTGTTTCAGGACGGCGGCGTGATGGCCCTGGCGGCAAATGTATTCAACATGGCGGTGCTTGGGGTGTGGTGCGCGTGGCTGCCTTTCCGGTGGCTTTCGAGGCTGAGACAGGCGAGAGCGGGTGTGTTTCTAGGAGCGTTTTTATCAGTGTTGCTTTCGGCGTTGCTGGCGCTTGCACAGGTGTCGATCTCGAGCGGAATCTATAGCCAGGGCCTGGTTCTTTTTTGCCTGGTGCTATTTACGCTGACGGGCCTGATCGAGGGAGCGATTACCCTTGCGGCTTGGGAAGCGATCGAGCGGCTGGAGGGGCGCAGGAAGGGATTGGCAACTGCGCCGCAAGGGAAATGGTGGATCTTGGGAGCTAGTGTAGCCGTGATGCTGATAGGGGTGTTCTTCGCATCGGGCGCACCCGATGTACTCGAATATTTTCAGCACTCGATTGGATTGCCCGACTATCAACCAGACGCGCCGAGTGGGGAGTGGTTGAGAAAGTCCGCTGCGGGTGTGGCAATTTTACTGGGTGTCTATTGCCTCAGCCTGTTGATCTCGAAGCTGATTCCACGCGGGCAGCAATAGCAGCCATGAAGCTGGACCCCCGCTGTGCATTGCTGCTGCTTCTCGTTTATCTGATTGCGCTCTCATCGATCACGCCGGGACACAATCTGCCGCTTGCTTTGTTGTGCTCATTGCCCATCGCGCTGCTGCTGGCATCGCCGTTTGCGAAAGTGGACTTGCTCGCGCAGGCCGCCTATGTCCTGCCTTTTTCTTTTGCAATCGCAGCCGTCGCGCTGTTGCGGGGGAATACGGCACAGGCGGTGTTCTTTTTGTTGCGGAGTTACATCTCGATTCTGAGTGTGTTGATTGTGACGAAGTGGCTTTCCACTCTCGAGTTACTTCGGGCGATGGAGAGGCTTGGCGCACCTCGATTTCTGATTGTCGTAACGGAATTTCTGATGCGCTATCTCGAGGTATTGCGCAAGGAGGCGGACTTGATGCGGCTGGCCGCGCTCTGCCGGGGAGCGTCGCATAATCGGCTAATTGCCGCCGCAAGTTTGGGTATGTTGTTTGTGCGTAGCCTCGAGAGATCGACGGGGATTCACAATGCAATGCTGGCGCGGGGATTCAACGGGAGCCTACCACGAATTTACCCGATGGTCTGGAAGTGGAACGACAGCGTGTGGCTCGCCCTGGGTCTGCTCGGCATTGGCGGATTAAGGTGGGCGCTTTGATTGAAGTGAAGGATTTGAGTTATGAATACGCCGAATCCGGTCTGGTGCTGCGCGGGGTGGATTACTCGCAGCGAGCCGGGGAGAGCGTTGCGCTGCTGGGGGCCAACGGATCGGGCAAGACAACTTTCGCGTTGCATCTGAATGGAATACTACAGGGACAAGGAGAAGTGTGGGTGGGTGGCATTAGGGTGGAAAACGCGACGCTCGAACAGGTGCGGCGCAAGGTAGGCTTTGTGTTTCAGTCGGCGGAAAATCAACTGTTTTTGCCGACGGTACTTGAGGATGTGATGTTCGGATTATTGAATCAGGGAGTCGAGGTAGACGAAGCGAAGCGGCGCGCAGGGGAGATGATCGAGAGCATGCACCTTGGAGCCTACGCTGCTAGGAATCCTTTTCACTTGAGTGCGGGAGAGAAGCGGCGGGCGGCGCTGGCGGGGGTGTTGGTGATGCAGCCTGAAGTATTGATACTCGATGAGCCGACGACTTTTCTCGATCCTCCGGGCATTCGCGAACTGGCGGTGATGCTCAATAGGGAAGAAATGTCGAAGCTCATTATTACGCATGATTCGCAGTTTGCTCTCGCTACTACGACGCGCGCAGTTTTCTTTGAGAAGGGGCGCATCGTGGCGGAAGGGCCAACGCGGGAGATCATGGATCGTTTCGACTGGCTCTGATGGCGCGGCTGGGCAAACGAACAATGCGGCGACCGGTGACGGCGTAGACATCGTGCTCGCCGAGGAGGGCTTCCACTTCCTTGGGAAGCGCGGATTTTAGGATGTCGAAGCCGGACGCAAAGGGGGAAAAAGCGGGCAGGATCGTGGCTCGGGTACCGGCGAGAAAAACAGGCAGACGGCGATTGGCACCCGCATCGTCGCGCAAGCCGATGGCGGGGTGCAGGTGGCCGATCAGGTAGTGGCCCGCTTCGGGCAATTCCAGGTGGAGGCGGTCGCCGTGCAGCCCGAGCAGATCGCCGTGACGCCATTGCAAATCGACCTGCACGCCGAGATCGTTGAAATCGCGGGTGAAAGCGCGGTCGTGATTGCCCTGCACGATCCGTACGCAAGTCCTGGCGATGAGCCGCTGCAGCAGTTCTTCAATGAATTCCCGCTCGGCGGGCATCGGCTTGGGGGCGTGAACGGTGTCACCGAGGAATAGCAGCTCCACAGGTTTAAATTCGTCCACGACCTGAAACAGCCGCTCGGCGATGCCACCGTCGGTGACCGGGCCAAGCTGGCCGCGCCGCCGTTGAGCCCACCCGTAGCCCAGGTGGGCATCGGCGATCATGAGGGTTCCGCTGGCCGGAAGGTAGAGAGCGCCGGAGGCGTGAGCGATGCGGCCGGGACCGATTTCAAGGTTCAATTCCATTGGTCGTAAAGAGCGGCGACAACTTCGTCCAGAGCTTTGTCCGGGTCTTGCGCCACGAGTGTTTCCCGGTTGAAGGCGGCAAAGAGAGGAATGGCAAAGGGGCTGGGAAGTTTAAGATCATAAGTCTCCCAAGCCGAAGCGTGAATGCGGGCCGCTTCCGCTGAGGCTTTCGGCGCATCGAGCTCGTCTTCGAGTACTTCGCGGATGGCTTCGCGCAAGAGCGGATGGTTGGGTTCGTAGCGGCGAAAAGTTTGAAAGAGCAGACTGCCGTTCCAGCTTGCAGCGCGCTTCTGCGAACCCGGGACGGCCGAATTACGGCGGGCGAGAAGTTGTCCCGTTTCGCAGATCGGCCGGAACTTGGAACCGAGCAATTCGGTTTTCGCGAGTGAAGCTTCGAGGTCTTGAATGAAATTGTCGGGCGTGAAAGCATGACGCAACTGTTCAATGCCTGGTGCGCGTTTGGCACCAAAACTTAACAGAAAAGTGTGGTCGTCGAAGTTGCCGACGATCGAGCCGAACTCATCGCCGAGTCGATGACTGAGGGTCCAAATCATGGATCGGTTGACGCCGCGTCCGGCCACTACGTGAAAGATATAAAGCAGCGATCGGTCCTGGGGTACTCGTTCGACGAGCACGGGCGAGTCGATGGGAATGGGAGCTGCCCGGTACTGGCGCTCGAGGTAAGCGGCAACACGGCTGGCAATCGCGCGAGAGGCACCCCACTCGCTTTCGAGCACCTCGCGGCATTGCTTTGGACCACCCCGTTCATGTGCGGTTCGCAGGCTGCGGCGGAGAGCGAGTTCTTCCGCTGCCATCCTCGCGGTTAAGCTCATCTTGCCACCCATCCAGCGGGGCGTGCGGACGCGTTGGCCCTTGGCTGGTTCGACAATAGCCACGTTCGCGTGGAAGCTCTTTACGGCTACACTCTTGCCCGCGATGACGAAGGCTTCGCCTGGCTGGAGGCCGGTGAGAAAGCTTTCTTCGACGTCTCCGAGGCGGTGCTGATTGCGGGTGACGACTCGCACGGAGTAGTCGTCGCTGATGGTGCCGATGTTTTGGTAATAGGCGCGGGCGACCTTGCGGGAGGCCACCTTGAAGTGATCTCCCTCTACGATGATCTTGCCGTATTCGGCGTTGCCGCTCAGCACCGTACCGCCGCCGGACAGGTAGCCGACAACGGCATCGAAATCCACGCGGGAAAGATCGCGATAAGGGCCGGCGCGACGGATCAGTTGGAAGGCCGCCTCCACGTTGTGTTCGCCTTCCACGGCGAGGCCGAGTATCGATTGAGCAAGAACGTCGAGCGGAGCCTTGGGCGGACGCAACTGATCGAGACGTCCGGCCTTGACGGCGGCGCGGATGGCGATGCACTCGAGCAGATCGGGGAGACTGAGCGGAACGAGTGCGCCAACCGCAATGCCCCCGATGCGGTGACCACCGCGGCCGAGACGCTGCATTGCCCGGCTGACACCGCGCGGAGCACCGAGAAGAAGCACCTGATCGACGCCGCTGAAATCAACACCCATCTCCAGACTCGATGAGCATACGACGGCTCTGAGTTTGCCGGCCGCTAACTGGTCTTCGACCCAAAGACGCTTGTCGCGATCGAGAGAAGCGTGGTGTACTTCGATGTCGTCCTCAAGCGCGGGCAAGAGCACTTTGAGGGCGAGACCGAGACGCTCTGCGGCGCTACGGGTTTGCGTAAAGATGAGCGAGCAGTTCGCTTGCTCGACCATCGTCGCGACGACGTGCGCGACGCGGTAAGGGTTGAAGCCGGCGGCGGGAAGTTGCGTATCGTCGGGGACCGGGGCGATGTCGAGACGATGCACCTTTTGCGCGACGGCGGCGGCGACGGCGCAGGGGCGATCTCCGGCGAGTAGTCCGGCCACGGCTTCCACTGGCGACGCGGTGGCGCTCAGGCCGATACGCTGCATCGGTTGCTCTGTGCGGGCTGCCAAACGCTCCAGCGATATCGAAAGGAGGCTGCCGCGCTTGGACTCGCAAAAGCTGTGAATTTCGTCGACGATTGCGCAGACGGGACGGAAGCCATCACGCCAGTGTACCTGGCTCAATAGCGAGCTCAAACTTTCTGGCGTGGTGAGCAGAAGGTGTGGCTTGGTGCGTCCCATCTTATGGCGATCGGCCAGCGAAGTATCGCCGGTACGGCTCTCCAGGCGAATACGGCGCTTCTCGGGGAGGCTGGCGTTTACGGCTTCGAGCGGGCCCCTTAAGTTGCGCTCGATATCGCGATTCAGACTGCGTAAGGGCGAGACGTAGACAACGTGAGTTGCGTTTTCGAGCTTGCCTTGCGCTGCGAGTTTTCCCAGAGTAGACAGCGCGCTGAGAAAGGCGGCGAGAGTCTTGCCGCTGCCTGTCGGGGCGAGGATTAGCGTGTTTTCTCCAGCCAGGGTGTGGGGCAAGGCGAGAGTCTGGATCTCGCTGAATTTCTCGAAGCGCTGAAAGAACCATTCGTCGAGCGGCGGATATAGCTTATTGCGCAAGCGAGCGCTCATAGAGCTCCTGGATGCGAACGAGAGTGTCGATTTCAGCGACTGTTTTGTCCTTGCGCCAGCGGAGGATGCGAGGGAAGCGGAGCGCGAATCCGCTCTTGTGGCGGGGACTTTTTTGAATGCCGTCGAAGGCGACTTCGAGGATGACTTGTGGTTCGACGAGGGTGACGCGGCCGAAGCGCTCTTTGGCGATTTGACGAAAAATGCGCGTGAGTTCGCGAATTTCCTGATCGGTCAATCCGGAGTAGGCTTTACCGACGTTAAGGTAGCGCTCGCCGTCGCGCACGGCGAAAGTGTAGTCGCTGAGAAGGGTAGCGCGGCGGCCGGTGCCCTGCTCGGCAGCCGTCACGACAACATCGAGCGTAGCGTAGGCCCGTTTAACTTTGAACCAGTTGGAACTGCGCTTGGCGGCTTCGTAGAGACTGCCCTGGCGTTTCAACATCAGCCCTTCATTGCCTCGAGCCCGCGCGGCGAGAAAACTTTGTTCGATGTCGTCGTGCGAAGTCAGGCGGCGTTGCGGGGAGACCATGAGCGGAAGGTTCAACCCGTGAAAGATCGCCTCGAGTTTGGCGCGACGCGTTTCGACTGGCGTGGTAAGCAGCAGATCGAGATCGCTGTAGATGAGGTCGTAGCCGATAAATACGACGGGCACTTCGGCCCGAATCGTGTCGCTGACTTTCTTTCGCGCAATGCGCTGCTGGAGAACGGTAAAGTTGAGAGCGCGACCGTCGCGCCAGGCGAGCAGTTCGCCGTCTACAACCGCCCGCCCGCCGAGTGCCGCAAAGGCTTCGGCGATTTCGGGGAAGGATGCGGTAGTGTCGTCGAGGCCGCGGGTGAAGATACGGACCTTGCCGTTGTCGAAGTGTATCTGGCAACGGATACCGTCGTACTTGTCTTCGACAAACCAATCTTCGGGATGAGGCAAATGCGCAATGACGTCGAGCGGACGGGCAAGCATGAATTCGAGCGGATGAAAGATGCGGGCCTCGAGGGAAGCAAGGTCTCTGCGGCGGGCGGCGATTGCGACCAGTGAGAGGTCGCCGCTGCGATTGGCGGCATCGCGAAATTCGCCGAGCTTTGTGCCGGTGGCTTTGGCGACCGCCTCCTCGACCAGTTTTACTTGCAGTCCGATGCGAAAGTTTCCGGTAATCACCTTAAGAAAGTATTTGGCGGTGAGGGGCTGCATCAAGGTCAGTGCGTCTTTGAGGCATGCCACTTTGGCAATGGTTTTGCGGGCTTCAAAGAGGCGCATGTAGA
>JBKJSR010000196.1:0-5037 GCA_046594355.1 Bryobacter sp. | reverse complement strand
GACAAGGCGGGTACACCGGTATCGACCGATGCGCGCGTCGAAATTCTCCAGCAACTTCGCTACGTGAGCCGTGGGGGGTTGAAGCTTGAGTCTGCGCTGCAGGTCTTCGCCATCGACCCGCAGGGGTGGGTTACGATCGACATCGGCACATCGACCGGGGGCTTTGCCGATTGTCTGCTGCAGCACGGGGCGGCCCGCGTGCATTGCGTCGATGTAGGGGACACGCAGATCGCCTGGCGCCTGAAAACCGACCCGCGTATCTTTTTGCACGAGCACCAGAATGCGCGCCTGATTGAGCCGGCGGTAATCGGCGAAACAGCGCGGCTGCTGGTGTGCGACGTCAGCTTCATCAGCGTCACTTTGCTTCTGGATCGTTTTCCGCCATTGCTCGGCGAGGACGGCGAAATGGTGATCCTGATCAAGCCCCAATTCGAAGTGGGCCGGGCCGATGTTGGCAAGGGCGGCATTGTTCGTGAAGAATCTTTGCACCATTTCGCCTGCGACAAGATAGAATCTGCCATACGCGGTCTCGGATACGAGACGCGGATCATCCCCAGTCCGATTCTGGGCGGTAAAGGCAACAAAGAGTTTCTCATCCATGCCAGACACAAAACCTGATATCCAAACTGTCGGCATCATCTCGAAACCGAATGTGCCGCGCGCCCGCAGTATCGTGCCGGGCCTGATCGACTGGCTGGCCCAGCGTAACATCGCCGTCCGGGTAGACGAAGCGACGGCTAAGTACGGACAAATCCACGAGTGGGTGGGCCGGGAACGCGTCCCGGTGGATACGCAACTGGTGATTGTACTTGGTGGAGACGGCACGCTGCTGAGCGCGGCCCGGGCTATTAGCGGCCAGGCAATCCCGCTGCTGGCGGTGAATCTTGGAGGGCTAGGCTTTCTTACCTCCATCACGGTGGAAGAACTTTATCCCGAACTGGAGCGTTGCCTGAGAGGCGAACAACGCATCGGGTTGCGGCGAATGCTGCGCTGCGAAATCCATCGTGGGGGACATCGTGTATCCTCATACGAGGCGCTGAACGATGCGGTCATTAGTAAGGCTTCGCTAGCTCGCATCATTGATGTGGCTGTCCATGTCGACTCCCACTTTGTTTCAAACTACAAAGCGGATGGATTGATTGTGTCGACACCCACTGGCTCCACGGCTTACTCGCTGAGCGCCGGCGGACCGATCATCTTTCCTAACGTGGACGCGATCAGCATTACTCCGATTTGCCCGCACATGCTAACTCACCGACCGGTGATTGTGCCTGGCGAGAGCGTGATCCGGCTGGAGAACCGCGCTGTCGACAACGACGCGTATCTCACGATCGACGGCCAGGTGGGTGAGCCGCTGCTTGCGAAGGACGAGGTACGGTGCGCCCGCAGTCCACATGAGATTCATCTCATCCGTCCGCCGAGAATGCTGTTCTTTGACGTACTGAGAGAAAAACTAAAATGGGGCGAACGTTGAAAAAAATTTCCCTTACCGCCTGGATTTTTATTGCCATGGCGGCCGGCATTGCACTGGGCGTGGCGGCACCGGGCTTTGCCAAAGAGCTGGCACCGGTGTCGAAGATCTTTTTGAGTCTGATCAAGAGCATTATCGCGCCGCTGGTCTTTGCGACCCTTGTTTACGGCATCGCGGGGACAGGGAGCGCCAAGGCCATGGGCCGAATCGGGCTGAAAGCAATCATCTATTTTGAGGTGGCCACAACGGCCGCGCTGTTCATCGGCCTCGCCGCCGTCAACCTGGTAAAGCCTGGCCAGGGCATCAATCTACCTTTTGATAAAGCCGCGATTCCAACCAATACGATCACGCTCGCCGGAACACTGGAGCATACATTTCCGTCCTCTGTCATCGATGCAATGGCGAAGGGCGAAGTGCTGCAGATCGTGGTCTTCGCATTCATTTTCGGCACGGCCTGCATCTCGATTGGAGAGAAGGCGAAGACTGTCGTCGACTGGTGCAAGAGCCTGTCGGACATCATGTTCGAATACACGAAGTACGTCATGTACCTTGCACCCTTTGGAGTTGGTGCCGCGATGGCGGTTACGATCGGGTCCAGTGGTATCGGAGTTCTATTCAACCTGGGTCAGCTCATCGCCACCCTCTTTGTCTCACTGATCATTTTTGTGGTTGTAGTCCTGGGCGCGGTTGTCTTTTTCTTCAAGATCCCGCTCAGGCGTTTTATACAAGCGGTCAAGGACCCTTACATCATCGCTTTCTCGACGGCGTCGAGCGAAGCGGCGTTGCCACTGGCGCTTGAAAACATGGAACGCTTTGGCGTCCCGAAACATATTGTGAGCTTTGTGTTGCCCACCGGATATAGTTTCAATCTCGACGGCACCACGCTGTATCTCAGCCTGGCCAGTGTTTTTGTGGCACAGGCGGCGGGTGTCGATATGTCCATTGGCCAACAGTTGGTGATGATGCTGACGCTGATGCTGACGTCGAAGGGCGTGGCGGCGGTGCCTCGCGCTTCGATGGTGGTGCTGAGCGGAACACTTGCGTCGTTCAACCTGCCGCTTGAAGGCGTGGCGTTGCTGCTCGGCGTCGATACGATTATGGACATGGCGAGAACCAGCGTCAATCTGCTGGGTAACTGTCTAGCCACTGCGGCGGTAGGGCGTTGGGAGGGTTACGATTTTCCCACTGGCGATCTTGAGCCTATTGCGCAGTCTACTGAGGCAGCGGCCTAGCCGTCCTCGACTTGCACCCCTAAAGCGGTCAGAATGGTGGCGATGCGAATCGTAATTTTTCTTTTGATGGCTGCTGCACTTTGGGCAGAGAGACGGCCTTTGGTTGTGATCTCCGTCGATGGGCTGGACCACCGCTACTTGCGGGATGCAGACAAGCTGGGATTGAAGATTCCGACGCTGCGGAAGCTGATGCGGGAGGGAGAGATTAGCGGCGGGTTGATTGGCGTCGTTCCGACCGTGACCTGGCCATCCCACACCACCGTGATCACGGGCGTGGCACCGCGCGAGCACGGCATCCTGGGCAACCGCCGTCCCGCCGACGACACCGGCGACTATTACTGGATGGCCGACATGCTCAAAGTGAAAACGCTATGGCATGCAACCCGCAAGGCGGGTCTTAAGTCTGCTGCGATTACCTGGCCCGTGACCGTCAATGCCGACATCGATTTCAACCTCCCCGAATACTTTCGCAGCCGCGATGGCGGCAGTATGGATTACGCTTCGGTCTTTGAAAAAGCGAGCGTTGGACTGGTTGAGAAAATCGAGCGTTTCGACCCGAGTTTCCAGCAAATCTGGGTGGATGACCGCACGCGCAAAGTTGCCGCCGTTTACCTGCTTCAGCAGGAGAGGCCGGACCTGTTGCTGCTGCACTTTGTCGACCTCGACGCAGTTGCGCATGAGCATGGGCCGTTTGAGAAAGCGGCGAATGAGGCGCTTGAGAAAACCGATCGATACATTGGCGAGATTGTTGCGGCTGCGCCGGCCAACGCCGTTGTCGCAGTGCTTGGCGACCATGGCTTTGAACGTGTGGATCGCGACTTGAATCTGCCAGTCTTTGCGAAGCAAGTGGATGGCGTTGGCAAGCTTGGTAACGCGGGCGGGCTGCTGACCACGACAGACCCCGCAGTGGCCAAGAGGTTGCGGGCGTCGAAGCTGCTTGGCCGTGAGGTGCCGCAGAGTGAGTTGCTTCAGTTTGTTCCAGAGGCGAAGGTGGCCGCCGCTTTTGAGCCGAAGCGCAATGAGGGCTTTGCGAATCGGTCTGGCGATGAACTCTATGTGCCGCCTTATGAGCGAGGGAACCACGGGTGGTGGCCGGGGCTCGCCAATTATCGCGCGGGATTTTTGTTGTGGGGAAGCGGCATCGCGGCGGGAACGAAGCCAGCCCTGCGTATGGAATCGGTGGCCAAGCGCTTTGCGGAAATTCTCGACATCCGGCTCGAACGCTAAACTAACAGAGATGCGAAAACCCCTGATGGCCGCGAACTGGAAGATGTTCAAAACCCCGGCCGAGACGACCATGTTCTTTACGAACTTTCTCCCGCTGGTGAAAGAAGCGAGCAACTGCGAAATCGCGGTCTGCACGCCCTTTGTGGATTTGCCCGCCGCGATTGCCGCCACCGATGGATCCAATGTGACCGTGGGCGGCCAGAACCTGTACTGGGCCAAAGAAGGTGCCTTCACGGGTGAAATCTCCGGCCCCATGCTCAAGGCGATAGGCTGCACTTGGGTGATCGTTGGCCACTCCGAGCGCCGACAGTATTTCGGCGAAACCGAAGAGACTGTTCTGAAGCGCACCAAGGCTGCAATTGAAGCTGGGCTCAAGGTGATTGTGTGTATCGGCGAAGTGCTTGCCGAACGCGAGGCCGACCAGACGGGAGCGGTTTTGAAGACTCAATTTGACGGCGGCATTGCGGGGTTGAGTGCCGAAGAATTCGCGCAGATCGTGATCGCTTATGAACCGGTGTGGGCGATTGGAACGGGGAAGACGGCGACACCGGAAATGGCTGCGGAGGCGCACAGGATGGTGCGGGCGCTGGTTGCGTCGAAGTTTGGTGGGGATGCAGCCGCTGCAATCCGAATTCTTTATGGTGGTTCCGTGAAGCCCGATAACGTGAGTTCGCTGATGGCGCAGGAAGACATCGACGGCGCGCTCGTTGGCGGTGCCAGCCTCGACCCGGCCAGCTTTTCAAAGATCGTCAACTATTGAGTTTTTTTGGCCTTCAGCTCACGGCCGGGTAATTTACCTTGACCCCTCGGCCTTGCCAAAATATCTTGCGCGAGGCCGGCCATTAGAAGCGCTTGACTAATACCCAGAGGCTCCAAATTCCTCCCAGGGCTAGAAAGGCCCACATTAGAATACGTATCCAGCGCTCTGAAATGTTCCGCGAAAAATGGGAGGCCAACTGGCGCTGGCGCGGTCGCATTCGGCACCGGTAATCTGCTCGCCGCATTTTCTTTGAGCCTGCTGGCCTCCCATTTTTCGCGGAACATTCCAGAGCGTAGGGTTCGTATTCTAATGTGGGCCTTTCTAGCCCTGGGAGGAATTTGGAGCCT
>JBKJSR010000719.1:0-5812 GCA_046594355.1 Bryobacter sp. | reverse complement strand
ATGATCGGATTCGATTTTGACGAGGTCGAGGACTTCGTTGATCAAAGTAAGCAGATCGGTTCCTGAAAGGAGGATTGCTTCGGCATACTCAACCTGCTTGGCGGTGAGGTTTCGCTCCGGATTTTCCGCAAGCATTCTTGCCAGAAGCAGCAGATTGTTGAGCGGCGTCCTAAGCTCATGGCTCGTGTTTGCCAGAAACTCCGACTTATAGCGGGAGTTAAGCGCGAGTTGCTCCACTTTGTCTTCGAGAGCCTCTCGGAGGCTAACAAGTTCGCGATTCGATTCCAGCTCCTGCACCATCTCTTCCAGCACTTTGCTGTAATTCATAATTTCTATGTGCAACAGCCGCACTTCCAGAATATTGTGTACGCGCGCCTTCAGTTCGGACATATCGAATGGTTTGGTAATAAAATCCTTCGCTCCCGATTGAAGCGCTCGCAGCTTGTGGTCCGGCTGCGCTGTAATGACAAGGATTGGGAGGTAATCATCCTCCTGGATTTCCTTCAAAGCTTCCATGACCTGAAATCCATCCATGCCCGGCATCAGAAGATCGAGCAGGATCAGATCGTAATGGTTTTTGAGGTGAAGAGAACAGACTTCATTTGGATTGGTAGTTGAGTCGACGGATGTATAACCGCTATCGGCCAGCATGCTCTTCATCAGATCCACATTGAGTTGATTGTCGTCTACCACCAGGATCTTGCCATTACGTATTTGTGAAGTGGTGATCATTGCTTCTCTTTCAGATTAAAATCCAGTGCGACGTCGCTTTCCCTGCGGCTTGCAGCCCTATTGATTTCGAGGACCGAATCAAGCGTTTCCATTAGCTCGTGCAGTCGCAGTGGTTTGGTCAGATACCGGTAGAATCCGGCCTGAAGACCATTCCTGATGTCTCGCGGCATCGCATTTGCACTCAGGGCAATTGCTGGAATGTGCGCTGTTGCGGGGTCTTCGCGGAGTACAGCTAGGGCTTCGATGCCACTCAGCCCCGGAAGATTGAGGTCCATCAGGATCACGTCCGGCTGGCAAGTGCGCGCGATCTTGATCCCCTCATTTGCTTCCATAGCGCTCAGCAGACGGACATCGGGAATGCGTGCGACCAAGTGCTCCACCAGCTTCAAATTTGCCAGATTGTCCTCGATATAGAGCAGGGTGCGGGACGGTTGCGGCTGCCCGTCCGCTGAAGACGCAATCGCCCACGGCTTGGTAGTAAAGACTTCGCGTGGCGCATCGACCGCCGCATCCAGATCAAACCAGAACGCGCTGCCCAAGCCGACGGTGCTAACAGCGCCAATCAAGCCACCCATTCCTTCAACGAGCCGTTTGCTCAGCACCAGTCCGATGCCTGCCCCTTCCTGGGTGCCTAACTCTTGTCCTAACCGATTAAATGGTTGAAATATCATCTCAAGCTGCTCGTGAGACAATCCCGCACCCTTGTCTCTAATGTTGACCCGGATGCGTTCCAGCGAGATCCCTGCGAAGTCCACGGTTACGGTTCCATTTTCTCCGCCGTACTTGATTGCATTCGAAAGTAGATTGATGACTACCTGCTTTAACCGGATGCGATCGGCCAGGACAATACAGGACTCGTCGTTCGGAACGATGCTGATACTGGACCCGCGCTTCTGCGTCAGCGGCTCAATCATGACCTTGCACTCACGGATGATTTCAACCAGCGATACTGGTTCCAAAGATAAAGCCATTTTGCCCGACTCGATTTGGGACAGATCCAGGATTTCGTTGATCAATTCGAGTAGATGCCACCCGGATCGGAGAACCTGCTGGAGATGTTCCGCATCGTCGGTCGATGGCGGCGGGGTTGCGTAGTACAGAAGCTGTGTGAACCCAAGAATTGCGTGCAGTGGCGTACGCAGCTCGTGACTCATACTGGACAAAAATTCCGATTTCGCCAGATTTGCTTGGTCCGATTTCAATCTGGCCCGCTCTAACTCAATGTTGGTTTCCTGCAGAGTCGCGCTGATTTTTGCCAGCTCTTCGGTGCGCTCCGCCACGCGCTGCTCTAAAGTATCGTTAAGTTCGCGCAGTTGTTCCTGGGCATCGCGGCGTTGGCTTACCTCGCTCAGCAAACTCCGGTTCGCGATCACGATCTCGCGATTCTTGCGGTACAGCTCGGCGAAAACCGATACTTTTGAGCGCAAAACTGGCGGGTTTACGGGTTTGTGGAGATAGTCGACGGCACCGGTGTCGTAGCCCGCCAGAACGTGCTGATCCTCGTTGTAGTAAGCGGTAAGAAATATGATCGGCACCTGTGCGGTCTTCTTACGCTCCTTGATGATTGTGGCCAACTCGAAGCCCGTCATGCCCGGCATTCGAATGTCCAATATGAGCAGGGCGAATTCCTCGGCGACCAGTGCCAGCAGCGCTTCATCGGCGGAATTGGCTCGCACCAGCCGGTAGCCCGGATCGTTGAGAATCGTTTCGAGCACAGTGAGATTTTTCGGCTCGTCGTCCACGATCAGAATATTAATAGATACGTCGTAAGACAGGGGTACTCCGGATGTGTCGTTGTGTTGCATCATCGGAATAACCAGACCCGCATCAGTGACAGGAGTTGGTCGGTATTTACCGGCTTGGCGATATAGTCGCTCGCACCGGCGTCCAGGCACTTTTCGCGGTCGCCTTTCATGGCTTTGGCCGTGAGCGCCAGTATCGGGAGGGTGCCGAATTCCGGTGATGCGCGGATTGCCCGCATGGTCTCGTATCCATCCATGTCGGGCATCATGATATCCATCAGCACAATCGCCAGATCGGGAGTTTTCCGGATAATATCAATGGCGTTTCGGCCATTCGTCACACTGAAAACCTCCATTTGTTGATTCTCCAGAAGCGAAGTCAGCGCGAAAATATTTCGCGCATCGTCGTCGACGACCAGGATTTTGCGGCCCCGAAGCACTTCGGTCGAATCGTTGAGCCGGTCCAACATCTTTTGCTTTTCCACCGGCATCTCCGCGACGACCCGGTGCAGGAATAGCGAGGTCTCGTCCAACAGCCGCTCGGGCGACTGGACGTCTTTGAGCACAATGCTCTTGGCCATCGATTTCAGCCGCGCCTGTTCCTCGGCGCTTAGATCTTTCCCGGTAAAGACCACCACTGGCAGGTCTTCCAGTAGTGGTTTGGCCTGCATTTTCTCTAACAATTCGAATCCGGTCATGTCGGGGAGGCGCAGGTCGAGCACCACGCAGTCGAACGGCTTTTCGAGCATGGCCTCCATTGCGGCGGAACCACTGCCCACGGCCACGGTTTCGATGTCGCTATAACCTAGCAGCTCGACGATGGCCTGCCGCTCGATGTCGTTATCCTCCACAATCAGAAGCCGCTTCGTCCGCGGAGCGGTGAAGTCGTCGATCCGGTTGAACGCCGTCTCCAGACCGTCTGTGGTGGGCGACTTGACCAAATAAGCGAAAGCGCCGTGCGCCAGACCGTGCCGACGTTCTTCCTCAATCGTGACAATTTGCACCGGAATATGCCGCGTGGATGGGTCGAGCTTGAGCTGATTGAGCACCGTCCAGCCCAGCATGTCCGGAAGAATGATGTCCAGGGAGATCGCCGTGGGAAGATACTGCTGGGCGAGCGATAAGCCAAGTGCGCCCTTATTGGCTACGAGTCCTTTGAAACCCCTGTCGCGCCCCATGCCAAGTAGAATGCGCGCATAATGCGGGTCGTCTTCAATGACGAGCAGCACGCGATCATCCGGCTGGATGGAATTAATATCGTCCTCGATGTATTCGGCGCGCCCGCTTGGCAATACCGAAAACGAATGGGCAAGCGGAGTCTCTATGCTGGGGCGCGAACGCTGTGCGCTTCTGGCACTGTCGGGACCGGAATAATGGAGCGGCAGAAACAGGGTGAAGATGCTGCCCTGTCCGTGGATGCTATTGAGCCGGATTTCGCCGCCCAACAGCACGGCCAGTTCGCGGCTGATGGCGAGGCCAAGCCCGGTGCCACCATACTTGCGCGATGTGCCCGCGTCCGCCTGCTGGAAGGCCTCGAAAATCAGCCTATGCTTCTCCGGCGCTACGCCGATTCCAGTGTCTTCGACCGCGAATGAAATCACTTGCGGGGCATTGCCAAGTACCGGGTGATCGGCACTCCAGCCCTCCGTTGCAAAGCCGACGCGAACCTCCACCTGGCCTTGAGAAGTGAACTTGACCGCATTGGACAAAAGATTTTTCAGGATCTGGTGCAGACGCTTCGAATCGCTAGCCATGCTACGCGGCAGGTTATCCGCGAAATGCACGTAAAAGGGCAAGTGTTTGGTTTCGGCGACATGCCGGAAGTTACGATCGATGCTATCTCGCAGGTCTTTGAACGAAATGTCCTCTACATCGACGCTGACGGTACCGGACTCGATCTTGGACAGATCGAGAATATCGTTAATCAGGTGCAGCAAGTCGGAGCCCGATGAGTTGATGTTGCGCGAATATTCCACCTGCTTGCTCACCAGATTGCCCGTGGGATTCTCACTCAACTGCTGGCTCAGGATCAGGATCGAGTTCAACGGCGTCCGCAGTTCGTGCGACATGTTCGCGAGGAACTCGGACTTGTATTTTGAGGTGAGGGCGAGTTCGGCGGCCTTTTCCTCCAGTGCGCGCCGGGCGTGCTCAACCTGGGCGTTCTTGCGTTCCACCTCGGCGTTCTGCTCGGCCAGCAACTTGGCCTTGGTCCCAAGCTCTTCATTGGTCTGCTGCAACTCGCTCTGGCGGGACTGAAGCTCTACGGTGAGCTGTTGCGATTGCGTCAGCAGCCCTTCCGTACGCATCGTTGCCTCAATCGTATTGAAGACGGCGCCGATGCTCTGTGTAAGCAGTTCAAGGAAGGCGAGATATCCGCCGCTGAAGTCGCGAAGTGTCGCCAGCTCGATCACCGCCTTCGTCTGCCCCTCAAAGAGAACGGGCAGTACAATCACGCTGAGATGCCCCGCATCGACGAGGCTCGATGAGATCGAGAAAAACTCCGGCGGCACGCCCTTGAGCGAAATGCGCTTCTTTTCCAGCGCGCACTGGCCGACAAGACCTTCTCCAAGCGCCAACGTTTGCGGGATTTTATCGCCCCCGGAATGCGCATAGCTGGAGAGCAGATTCAACCTCGAATCGCCATTGTTGCCCGTGAGGTGATAAATCGTTCCCTGGTGGGCTTGCACGAGCGGTGCCAACTCGCTCAGCAGGATTTGCCCGACGGTATTCAGCTCACGCTGGCCCTGCAACATGCTGGTGAACTTGGCCAGGTTGGTTTTCAACCAGTCCTGCTCGCGGTTGCTTTCGGTGGTTTCGCGCAGGTTGGAAATCATCGTGTTGATGTTGTCCTTCAGCTCGGCCACCTCGCCTCTTGTTTCTACCTGGATAGAGCGCGTGAGGTCTCCCTTTGTTACTGCTGTTGCGACCTCTGCGATTGCCCGCACCTGCGTCGTTAGATTGGCGGCGAGGAGGTTGACGTTTCCGGTAAGATCCTTCCAGGTGCCGGCGGCCCCGGGAACGTTCGCCTGGCCCCCAAGTCGGCCATCCACGCCCACTTCGCGCGCCACATTCGTCACCTGGTCGGCAAAGGTCGCCAGTGTATCGGTCATGTTGTTGATGGTGTCGGCAAGCGCGGCAACCTCGCCTTTCGCCTGCACGGTGAGGCGCTGGTTCAAGTTCCCGTTAGCCACGGCGGTACGTGGAAGGATCTCACCGACAATGTAAATCTCATGGCGTCTAACCTTACCGAACAGGTGCGCGGCATCGTGAAAGTTGTGACCGCCGTGGCTAACGGGAACTTGAACCAGCGCCTCACCGTGCAGGCGAAAGGCGAGGTT
>JBKJSR010000073.1:0-8441 GCA_046594355.1 Bryobacter sp. | reverse complement strand
CGTTATACCTTCCGTTGGGAAGACCAGTTCAACCTGTCTCTCGACCCGGAAACCGCCAAGGCCTATCATGACGAAACGCTGCCCGCCGACGGCGCCAAATCTGCCCACTTCTGTTCCATGTGCGGACCCAAGTTCTGCTCGATGGAACTCACTCAACAGCTCCCCGAGCAAAAAGAAGAAATCCCCGTGGAGCAACTTGTCTCTCTCGGATAAGTTCATTGCTCTGTAACCGTGAAAGCCTTAGAATCAGAAGGTTCATGAAAACTCTTAGCTCATCGAGCCATCTGATTCTGGCGCTGCTAGCACTCGCTTCCATCGCCTCTGCCCAGTCCACACTCGGCGTGATCGTCGGCACAGTCAAGGACACTTCCGGCGCATCGGTTGCCAGTGCTCCCGTCAAGCTGATCAACACGGCTGAGAACACCGAGCGCGAGGCGAAAGCAAACGCCGAAGGCAACTACGAATTCCAGAACGTCAAGCCCGGCCCTTATACGGTCAGGGTAAGCGTTGTCGGCTTCCGCGCCTTTTCCGCCACGGGCATCCAACTCGACGCGCGTCAAACCATTCGCATCGATGCCGATCTCCAGGTCGGCGACGTCTCGCAACAGGTAGAAGTGAGCGCCAATGCCGGCGTGATTGCAACAGACTCTCCCGTCATCTCCTCCTCCCTCACCGCTGAAAAAGTGCT
This sequence comes from Bryobacter sp., assembly GCA_046594355.1. Classification (GTDB taxonomy): domain Bacteria; phylum Acidobacteriota; class Terriglobia; order Bryobacterales; family Bryobacteraceae; genus Bryobacter. The sequence continues at coordinate 7,753 of JBKJSR010000073.1, read as the reverse complement.
CAACCTCCCTGGCAACGTCCGTGGCGTCTCAACGTCTCCTTACGCCCTCATCACTACGCTCCCCGGAGTTCAGGCCGACAACGGCGGCGGCTATTCGATTCAGGGAGGCATCCCCGCCCAAAGCGAGTCCAGCGTCGATGGCATCTCGATCACCAACGTCACCGGCAACTCCCCCAATCGCGCCCTCTTCCCCTCGGTCGAATCCATCGCTGAAATCCGCGTTCAGGGCGTCGGCAACAACGCCGAATTTGCCGCTCCCGGCGACGTGACTACCATCTCCAAAGGTGGCTCGAACGAACTGCATGGTGCCGGCTTCTGGTACCACCAGAACCGCGCCTTCGACGCCCGCTCTTTCGGCCAGGCTGCTCTCCCCGCCAAGGTCTCCAACGACTTCGGCGGCACCATCGGAGGCCCGGTGGTCATCCCCAAAATCTACAACGGCAGGAACAAGAGTTTCTTCTTCTTCACTTGGGAAAGTCTCCGCCTCCCCCGTCAGTCGACCATCCAGAACACCGTCCCCACCGCTCTCATGAAGGCCGGCAACTTCTCCGGCGAGGGCGTCAACATCATCAACCCATTCACCGGCGCGCCCTTCCCCAACAACACCATCCCCGCCAGCCTCATCAACCCCGTCGCTGCCAAGATCCTCCCCTTCTTCCCCAACCCCAATCAGGGAGCGGGCGCGCGCGTGTCCCAGTCCAATTTCATAGAAAACCGCTCCACCACTACTTCGAGCAACCAGTTCGATGTCCGCGGCGACCACCAGTTCAGCCCCAGTCACATGATCTTTGGCCGCTACTCCCAGAAGCGCAATCCCTCTATCGGCCTCAACAACCTCACACTCCCTTCCGACATTGGCTTCAACAACTACAAGCAGTCCCTCGTCAGTTACACCTGGACGATACGCCCCAACTTACTCAACGAACTTCGCGGCGGCATCTCCTACGCCCCCTCGGGCTCGCGATTCCCTTTCGATGGTCTTGCCTTCACCAACAGTCTCAACCTCAAAGACATCCAGCGGGACATCTTCTTCAACGGGCTCCCCAACTTCGGTATCCAAAATCTCACCAGCTTCTCTAAAGGCCGCCCCGGCCGCAGCACAAGCTGGAACACCCAATTCACCGATAACCTCACCTGGATCAAGGGCAAGCACACTCTCAAGTTCGGATTCGACCTCCGCAAGGTTCGCGCCGAAACCAACCTCGGTTTCACCGGCGGCGACAACTACGGCGACTACAGTTTCACCGGTAACTTCTCCGGCGCACCCTTCGCCGACTTCCTCCTCGGCGTCCCCAACAACACCAGCGTCGCCGTCGTCAAGCTGGACAACGATGGCTCCGCCACCCACTACCGCGGCTTTGTTCAGGACACCTGGCGTGTCACTCCCCGCCTCACCATCGACGCCGGTCTCCGCTATGAATTACAGCCCGGTTACAAAGACGCCGGCTTCAACATTGCCAACTTCAACCGCAACGTCCCGATCACTGGCCAGGTCGTTCTCCCCACCGATCCCAAGGCCGCTGAATTCGTCGCCCCCGGCGTCAGGCTTAGCGTTAACGCTTGCCCCGGTGCCTCCATCGGCGGCGTCCCCTGCACTCCTTTCGTCACCGCCAAAGACGCCGGCATTCCAGAATCCCTGCGCGAAAACTACTACACACAGTTCCTTCCGCGTCTCGGCTTCGCCTACCGACTCAACGACAAGACCACTGTGCGTGGCGGTGCCGGTATCTACAACATGACTCTGCTTGGCAGCGTCTTCTTCTCTCTCACCGGCACAGTGCAATCCGACGTCCGCAGCTTCAACAATGTCGGCACCGACGGCAAGCCCATCTTCGTACTCCCCGATACACGCACCCCAGGCAGCGGCATCCGCGGCGGCTCCCTTGGGACCTTCGAATTCCGCACCGCCAACCAGATCGATTTCCGCCCACCTGTTATGGCGCAGTGGAGCCTTTCCATCGACCGCCAGCTCACCAATTCCATTGGCCTTCGTGTATCTTACATCGCGAACAAGTCCACCAACCTGCCTTGGGCCCCCGACCTCAACCAGCCCCAGTCCTCCACCAACTTCTTCACGCAGCGTCCGCTCACCGATCGCCCCTTTCCCAACTGGGGCCTGATCTACAGCCGAGACGCCGGTGCGAATTCCAACTACAATTCCTTCCAGGCCGAATTGAACCACCTCTTCTCGGGCGGGCTCACTTTCACGGCTGCATATACTTTCGCCAAACACCTCGCCGACAACGCCGGCCCCAGCCCTGGGGGCTTCGCCGGTGAGACCGGTGGCGGTCGAGTAACAGACTCTTACAACCGCAAAGGCGACCGTGGCGATGTCTACGCTACCCGCCGCCACCGCAGCGTCAACACCCTCGTCTACGAGCTTCCCTTCGGCAAAGGCCGCAAGTTCATGACCTCAGCAAACAGGGGCGTTGACGCGATCCTCGGCGGTTGGCAGATCTCGAGCATCTTCACGCTGCAATCGGGTCCCTTCATGACTCCCACCTTCGCCGGTGGCGATCCCTCCGGCACCAACGCTCCCCGCCGCGGCGCCCAGCGCCCAGACCGCATTGGCGACGGCGCGCTCAATTCCCCCAGCCGCAATCTCTGGCTTGACCGCAATGCTTTTGTCTGCCCCGGTCGCGCCCCCGGCGCGCTTCAGTTCAACTGCTCGGTCGGCGTGGTCCCCGGTCGTGACATCGCCCCCATCGGCCGCTTCGGCAGTTCCGGCGTTGGCATCGTCGTCGGTCCGGGTACACTCGGATGGAATGCCGGCATGGCCAAGAAATTTGCCATCACTGAAAAGGTTTCGTTCCGCATCGAAGGCTCTTTCACCAATGTCCCCAACTACACCAACCTCGGCGACCCGGTCATGAATATCGACAACAATAACTTCGGCCGCATCACGGGCGTACGGGGTGTCGATTTCGGTGCCGGCCGCAGCGGTCAGGTTGGAGCACGCATCCAGTTCTAATGGGCAAAGCCCTCATCGCCGCCGGCCTGGTGCTAGTCCTGACCGGACTCTTCTACCTCGTCGGCGACAGGCTCCCATTCAAGCCCGGGCAGCTTCCCGGCGATTTCATGTGGCGCAACAAGACCACGACAGTTTACTTCCCGCTCGCCACCTGCTTGATCCTCAGCCTCATCGTCTCCCTCATCTGCTGGCTGATTCAGCGGAAGTAGTTGCTCCATATTGCTCTTCGCTCACCTGCTCCAGCCACACCGCATCCACGCCATCTACAATTGGCTGCACAGCCAGATGCAGCATTGGAGAATCTGCTGCCGCTCCATGCCAGTGCTTCTCACCTGCGCCAATGATCACGGTATCGCCAGCACACATCGCAATGGCCGCCTCTCCCACCTTCTGCACCCAACCGCGTCCCGAAACAATAAACAAAATCTGACCCTCGGGGTGTGTATGCCAGGCAGTCCGCGCTCCCGGCGCAAACGTCACTCTCACGCCCTTTACTGGAATCAGGGCACTAGCCACGAGCGCCTCTACCCAAACTTCACCCGAGAAATAAGCCGGATTCCCCCGGCTTGCCTTTAATTCCGATCCACGTTTTAGTTCCACACTCGCATTATGGCTTAGGTGCATGAGGTCAATCTCCCGGAACATGAGAACATAGTGCCCATGCCTACTCAGAATTTACAGAACCACGCCCAACGCCCATCCGGATTTCTTGCCCTCGGCTTCGTGCTTCTCCTTTGCCTCATCGGAGCTTGCGTCAACCTTTACAATTCGATTGGCGACCACCAGCGCATCTACAGCGCCTCACTTCTCGTCGTGCTCACTCTGTGTGTTTTCTTCACTGCCTTCTTCGCCCGTAGCTACGCGCTTAAAGTGCAAGACCGCGGCATCCGCGCCGAAGAAAACCTCCGCCACTTCGTCCTCACCGGCAAACTGCTGCCGGCAAATCTCAGCATCCGTCAGATCATCTCGCTCCGCTTCGCCTCCGACTCTGAATTCCCCACGCTCGCCGCCGAAGCTGCCAGCAAAAACCTCGACCCCAAAACGATCAAAGAGCAAGTCAAGTCCTGGCGCGCCGACACCTACCGCGTCTAGCGAAATAAAGGAGAGTCACCCGCAATGGAGATGCAGGACCCGGGCCGAAAGGAATGAGCTTAACCGCTACATTCCTGCTCGAGGGTCAACAATTCATGGCCTTGAACGGCGGTCCCGCATTGGACAAAACTGGCCGCTGGCGGGTTTTGCTTTGGGCGAGATGCTGAGAGACAAGGACGCCGTGAAAGCGAGAATGGTGATGGAGGCAAACGGCAGGCCTTGCGGCTATTGCTCGAAAGTCAGAACAGCTTTGCCGGCCGCCCCGCTATAGATCAACTCGATGTTGTGGATGGATTCAACTTTGCCCCGATGGGGAAAGAAGAGGAGTCCCGCTTGCGGCAATGGGCGATCACCTTCCGCCAGGGCGACCTTTTGCACCTTCTGCTCCATGGCCCGCCGCAGGGGGAAAGGCATTTTGGGAGGCAAAGGCTTGGGGTCTCCCTGAGCACCGCCGCCGCCAGCGTTTACGCTACCCTTCGACTCTTTTCCTTCGGTCGAAGGCGGTTCCCATTCCGGATCCTTCAGCGACTTGAAAATCAGCCCGAATTGCTGGCCCGGCGTCGGCACTTTCTTGCCATTGATCCGAATCGAAAAGTCCTCCCACGATAGCTTGAGCCGCGCCTCGGCAGGGCCGAAGAAAGCTACTTCGACTACTACAAAGTCTTCCGTACCAAGAGGCCCTTGCGGAGTGGGTACGGAGTGGCCGACGAAATCAGCCGCAATCGTGACCGCGCCCGCTTGCACGTTGGCCTGATAATCGGCGGGAGCGGTTCTGGGCGGAATTCCCTGGGCTTCAGTGGGCGCGACCGTCTGCGCACACAAGTTCAGGGCGGAGAAGACGCCAATAATAACAACGTAACGCTGCAAGGATCGTAAAAAGAGCATTCCTCGTGACAATTTAGCATAAGGCGGCCCCCCCCGTTGAAACCGGGCTTGGTCCAGGCGAGCGAGGAGGCTAAGAATGTGCGGCCTGGATCTGAACCAGCGCCCGCTCTTGCGGATCGCGCTGCGTCACATTCTCCAGGCGGAGCACGCCGCGAGGGCAGACTTCAGCGCAGATGCCACAGCCTACACAGGAGGCTCGGACGAAACTGGTATTCGATTGAGCGTAGGATCTTACGTCGATGCCCATCTCGCAATTGTGCGAACAGAGGCCGCAGGAGATGCACATGTTCTCCTTGACGGCGATGCGGAAGCGACCGAATTTTTGGGTGAGTCCGAGCAGCGCTGCCATTGGGCAAAAATTGCGGCACCAGACGCGGGTGCCACCAAGCGGGTAGAGCCCGACGCCGATTGCGCCGGAGAGAATGGCACCGACCCAGAGCCCGTAGGCCGACTGGAATTGATTCGTGATGCCGACCAAATCCGGGTACTGGCCTTTCGTTCCCCAACTGATGAACATCAGGCAAGTGAGAAGGATTGAGATCGCGAAGACGGAATAGATCGCGATCCTTTCAAATTTCCATGCCGCCGAACTTTTATCGCTGAGCTGCCGGAAGGGATCGCCCGCCGTATTCGCGAGGCCGCCGCAGCCGCAGACCCAGGAGCAATACCAGCGTTTACCAAAGAATGCGCCTAGTATGGGGACCGCGAGCAGCGTCGCGAAGAACGTGTAAAGGATGTAGGGAAGGGGCAGCGAAAAGAGGTAGGACGGATTCAGGTAGTCGATTTTCAACGGCCAGAAATAGCTGAAATAAAACTCTGGTTGGTGGAAGAACTTGAGCAGTTGGGGAATTGAAAATCCGAAGGTGACTTGAACGACCATGACGACGATTGTTCTTACGACCTGGTAACGGTCATGCCGGTATTTGCGAAGCACAAAGATGCCGCCCGTTACGATGGCGAGCGAATAGAGAAGCCCGTATAGCGTCCATTTGCCGTCGAGGCCGATCGCCTGGGCGATGACTGCGAGATGCTCGGTGAAATAGAGATCGAGGTAGAAGGCAAAGAGAAGGAAGCTGAGCGCCCAGGCGGAGATGCCGCGGTGAGTGATGTCGTGAATGAGGCGATTGGACAGGCCGGGCTGAATCATAAGTTTTGGTTTCTATGCGACGGCAAGTTGCCCTTGAATCTGTGCCGCGAGATCGCGGCGGACCGCGGCCATTGGCACGCGACCAAATTCGACGTCGAACTGGGCCTGCTCCAAGTGTTCCACGACGAGCGAGACGGAGCGGCGCTCGGCGATCCAGCGTTCAAACAACTCGTGCCGCCAGCGTGAGCCGAGCAAGCTGATGCCCGCAAAGAGGCCATTTTGTTCGATCAACCGGACACTGACCGGACGGTCGGGGACGGCACTGAAGTACTCGCGGCCTTGGGGGCCGGGGTGTGAGAGACCGGCGCAGGTGAATTCGATTTCAAAGAATTTTGAGCTGTTGTAGAAGATTGGGCGGTTGTAATTTGGCTTGTCTCCCAGCATTGCGTGAGCCGCGATTTCGCCCTGGCGCTTGGCCGAATACCAGAGCTGTTCGACGAAGGCGGGAGCACCGGAGGCGGAGTGCTCGGCACAATCGCCGGCGGCATAAATTGAATTGAGCGAGGTCTGAAACGAGGCATCGACTTTGATGCCACGCCCGAGTTCGGGGGGCGTGGCGACGTTGCGTAGCCAATCGATGGCTGGCTCAACGCCAATTGTGACGCCTAAGAAGTCGCAGGCAAAGCGTTTGCCGCTTAGGGTTTCGATTCCGGAGACTTGGCCAGTGGCGCTTACGGCAACTTTGGCCACAGTTTCGTTGGTCTGAAGGTCTACGCCATGGAGGCGGAGGTGAGACTCGACGATGGCGGCTTCGGCTTTGTTTAGCGCGGCTTGGTAGAAGTGAGGTTCGCGAACCAGGAAGCGTACCGGGATCTTGTGGTGGGCGAGGCATTCGACTAACTCCACGCCGATCAAGCCTCCGCCGACTACGGTTGCGGCGCGGGTTTTCGGGAGCAGTTGTTCACACTGGTTGAGGTCCTGCTGCGTCACGAAGTTGACCAGTCCGAATTTTACTTCGGCGAGGCCTGGCCAATCAGGTTTGCGAGGCGAGGAGCCGGTTGCGAGCAGGAGGCGATCAAAGGCGAAGGTGCGGCTGGAGAGGGTAGTGACGAGGCCTCGCGAAGCGTCGATGTCACATACCCAATCGTGAACCAAATGGATATTTTGGCGTGTCCAGACAGAGCGCTCGTAGGGCTCCAACTGAGGCAGATCCATGTGGCCCATCAGCGCGTACATCATGGCGGTGCGCGAAAAGAAGTAGCGGCTCTCGCCACTGATCATGGTGATTTCGGCAAGCGGTTCACGGGCCCGCAGGGTCATGGCGGCTGTGACACCCGCTACGCCATTGCCGACGATCAGAAACTTCCGATGTGCCATGGCTGCAATTTTAGCAATCAGGATAGCGACCGGGAGCGATTGCTCGTCCGGTTGCCTCGGAGGGGTTGCGCCTGATCTTTCTGGAGCCCGACCGGGCAGAGTACGGGCGTCTTCCTTGCAGTAGGTAGTTGCCTGGTTCTGATTTCAATGATCATTCGGCTCGTGAGCCGGGGTAGTTTTGGGTTCGTTTGTAGGGTTTATCCATGGGACACATTGCTGTTTGATGCGGACTGGGCCTGGGTCGAGTCGGATTGATTGGCGGAATTGGCTTCGTTTAGCCAGACTTGATCGGCACGGTTGAAATCGGATTGGTGACCGGTGGCAATGGCGAGTCCAAGGAT
>JBKJSR010000745.1:0-8438 GCA_046594355.1 Bryobacter sp. | reverse complement strand
GCGTCAGGTTGCTACATCGCAACGATCCGCTGGATATGACGGTTTAATCACGCTGATTGGCGATGAGCCTGGGCTGCCTTATCAGCGTCCTCCACTCTCCAAGGGTTTCCTGTCGGGAAAGGAGGACATCGAGGAGAGCGAACTGCGCCCGCAAGCTTTTTTTCAGCAGCAACGCATCGAAGTGATCGCAGGGGAACGGATTACACGGATTGATACTGCAGGGCAGCGCGTCGTGCTTGCTTCCAGCGCCCCGATTCCTTACCAGCACCTGGTGCTGGCAACTGGTGCCAGGAATCGTCTGCTGGAAATGCCGGGTTCTGGACTGGGGGGAGTCTGCTATCTGAGGACTCGAGTTGAGGCGATCGAACTCCACGAGAGGATGATGGCCGCGCAAAATATCGTGATCATCGGCGGGGGATTCATTGGTCTCGAAGTGGCAGCAATGGCTGGCGCGCTTGGCAAGCAGGTGGTTGTTCTTGAGTTCCGGGACAGGCTGATGTCTCGTGTGGTGGCGCCCGCTATCTCGGAATACTTCCGCCTGCTGCATGAGGAGCGCGGAATCCAGTTTGTTTTTGGAGCCAGCACCCAGGCAATCACCGGAGTGGGGAACAAAGTATCTGCGGTTGTTCTAAGTGACGGAACGAGTTATCCCGCGGATCTCGTGATCGGTGGTGTCGGGGTAGTGCCGAACAGTGAGTTGGCTGAAGCTGCGGGATTTGAGGTAGGAAACGGAATCGTTGTCGATGATCATTTGCGGACTGCAAATCCGAGTGTGTTTGCTCTAGGCGATTGCGCTTATTATCCGAACCGGTTTGCGGGCGGGGCGGTGCGGCTTGAGTCTGTACAAAATGCGGTGGACCAAGCGAGTTGCGTTGCCGCGCATATTGCGGGGCGGCCGCAAATTTATGAAGCGGTACCCTGGTTCTGGACCGATCAGTATCACATCAAATTGCAGATGGCCGGACTGTCGCATGGCTATGACCTGGCTGTGACTCGAGGGGACCCGGCAACCCATAAGTTCTCCGTGCTTTATTTCAAGCAAAACCAACTGATTGCGATTGATTCGATCCATCGGCCGGGTGAACATATGGCCGGGCGAAAGTTAATTGCTGGAGGCACTTCGCTTCGGCCGGAGCAGGGTGCGGATCTATCGGTTGAGCTGAAGACTTTTGTCGCAGCGATTTGATTGTCATCTTGCCGAAGGCTTTGCCGCCGACTGGAAGTAGGACTTCGCCTGCTTTTAAACCGTTGAGTTGGACGATGTAGGCGATGATGCCGGTGTAGCTATCGCCTGGAAGTGAAGCGGGGGGCCGCAGGAACTCGCCCGCGAGCGGTGTTCCGAGGATGCCGTTGGTCATCGTGCTGCCGTGGCAGACCGAGCGATTTTAGTTGTAGGCCGATCGGCTGCCGACATACGAACGCATTCCAGCGGTCGTGGTACTAGCGGACTTTAAAGCAGACGCCGTGTGCGGGGAGTGGCAATCTTGCGCTCGAGCCTGATGCGCCGATGTTGCAGCTCTACGCTGCGGCCAAATGCTTCCGCCTCCATCGTACACTCCAGCGCCATGAATAAATTCTTTTCGGTGTGCTCGTAATACTTGGCCAATTCTTCGAGAGCTTCTGCCCGGTAGGGGTTCTTGCTGCGTGAAAGATCTGTCCAGATCGTAAGCGCCTCGGTGACTTTCTCACGCTTCTTTTCGACCAGCGCCCACTCCCACAGACTGCGGAACAAAAGCTCGTCGGCGATCTCGGCGGCGACGGCTCTGCGGTACAGCTCTACCGCCTCGTCCAGGCGGCCTTGAGCCACCAGCCAGCGAGCCAGGCCGCTCAGTTCCGCACCGTGCTTCAGCGAACAGGTTCCAGGGTCTTCAAACGCTTGAGGAATGATCCCCGCCAAAAACGCGAGCGACAGAATATCCAGCGCATTGTGTTCCAGCACGACCTTCAACCTGCCCGCCTGCCGGGTCCGCAGATACTCAAAATACAGTTGCGGAATCAGTTCTCCCGGTACATCCCCGATGCGCTCGTGCCCCAGGATTTGGCGCTCCAGTTCGACCAGGCGGCATGACTCAAAACGCAGCTTCCACAATCGCCTCGCCCCATACAGCAGGTCGAGATGCTCCATGCGCGCAAAGGGAGTTTTCTGCCGGGCGAGCGTGTAGCGTGTCTCCAGCAGCGGCTGGTCGTAACTGCGGCCGTTGTAACTCACGAGGGTGTCGAAAGTGGCGAGATATTGAGCGAGCGAAGCCAGCGCACTTGCTTCCTCGCCATGCTCCCGGACAAACCACTGCTTCAGGACGAAGCCTTCACTGGTGACACTCGCCGCCCCGATCAGAAAGGCCATGGTGCCCGCCCCGCCAGCGAGACCCGTCGTCTCCGTATCCAGATAAACCCAGTTCCGCCCGCTCAGTTCGCGCAACCGCTCCACCAGGACATTGCCATGCTGATAGTCTGCCGTGTAGACGCGTTGCAGCTCCAGGTGTCTGCCAAGCGAAGTCTCCACTTCGATGCCGCCAAGGCACGCCGAGTCATCGACACGCGCTTGCTGTACCGCTACAGGAAAGCGCGCATCCACCTTCTCGATGCGCCTGCGCAAGAGCGCAAGCTGCGCCTGAAGTGGACTGTCCAATGTTCGTGATCTCTTCGCCTATTTTACGGCTTCGTCGGCGTGATAGCTAGACCTGACTAGCGGTCCGCTCTCAATATGTCTGAAGCCAAGCTCGACGCCGTAGATCTTGAGTTGAGCAAACTCGTCGACCGGCACATAACGCACAATTGGCAAGTGCTTCACGGAGGGGCGCAGGTATTGGCCAAGCGTGACGATATCGACGTTGTGGGCCCGCAAGGCCCGCATCGTCTCGCGTACTTCAGCGAGTGTTTCGCCGAGCCCGAGCATGAGCCCGGACTTGGTTGGAATTTCCGGATGCCGCTGTTTGGCGTAGGCGAGCATTTCGAGACTGCGCTCAAAACGCGCGCCCAGCCGCACCTGCTTATACAAGCGGGGCACGGTCTCGGTATTGTGATTGAGCACATCCGGTTGCGCCGCGAGCACGATGTCCATTGCCTCGTGCGAGCCCTGGAAATCAGGTACGAGCACCTCTACTCCGCAGCCCGGTACGCGCTCGCGGATCGCGCGTATGGTGGCGGCAAAAATTCCCGCGCCGCCATCCTGCTGGTCATCGCGATTCACGCTCGTGATCACGGCAAACTTCAAGCCCATCCTCGCTACGGCCTCGGCTACGCGCCGGGGCTCATCGTAATCGACCGCAAGAGGCGCACCCTTTTGCACGGCACAAAATCCGCAACGGCGGGTACACAAATTTCCGAGGATCATGAAGGTCGCGGTACGGCGGTTCCAGCAATCGCCAATGTTGGGACAGGCGGCGCTTTCACAAACGGTGTGCAACCTGAGATCGGTCACCAACTGCTTGAGGTCGCGATAATTGTCGCCCACTGGAGCGGGTGCTTTCAGCCACTCCGGACGCTTTGCTTTGGCCGGTTCAATCGATACAAACACTATGGTTCCAGTTTAGCTTCCAGCGCATTCTCGAGCACCGATTGGCTGCGAAAGCGCTCAAAATGCAAGGCTGCGGCAAAGCCCATCTCGACCGCCGCGCGGGGAATGAAGCCTATCAATTCGCTCCCCGCCACGCTGACGCCGTAGCTTGCGGCTTCACGCTCGACGGCTGCAAAAACAACATGCACGGGAGTGACTTCAAAATCGGTCAGGTTCATCGACACCTGTACCTGCCCGCGCGAATGCAGCATGACGCCCATCGCCTTCACATGCGGCAGGCCACCCGAGCTGGTCCTGATCTTCCTGGCGATCACTTTGGCGATTTCAAGCTTATCCGTATTCAGATTGATATTGTAAGCGATCAGGAACTTTCTTGCTCCCACGGCCACGGCACCTGCGGTTGGGTGCAAATGGCCGCCGCCGAGATCGGGGGATCGTTCTGAACTCAGCAGCAGTTCATCGCGCAAGCCTTCAAATTGTCCGCGCCGCACGTTCTCCAAGCGCTCTCTGCCGGGAACTTTCGCCGCCGCCTCGTAGAAATAAACAGGCACTCCGAAGCGGGTCCAGATCTGCGCGCCGACGTCCCAGGCGAGTTGGGCGCACTCGTCGAGCGTGATGCCCCGGACCGGAACAAAAGGCACAACATCGGCCGCTCCGATGCGCGGATGCTCGCCACGGTGGCGGGTGAGATCAATGCGTCCGGCGGCCACGCCCACTGCGCGAATCGCCGCTTCCTTTACGGATTCGGGCGCGCCGGCAATCGTATAGACACTGCGGTTGTGATCGGTATCCGCTTCGCGGCCGAGCAGCGTGACACCGGCGACACTGGTAAGCGCCACTTCGATCGCAAGCAATGTAGACTCATCGCGGCCCTCCGAAAAATTCGGCACACACTCAACCAGCGGCTGCTTCATGATCTGATGGGACCTTCGCCTTCGGTGAGGGCGGTCAAAATCTTTTCGCGCCTCTCGTATGCACCCGCTTCGGCTGTATCCATCGCGACGGCATAGAAGCCTGCGGACAGCAGAAAGATGAAAGCCAGCATGACAAAAAAAGCCAGCTCCGAAGCAAACGCATAGCGGGCCAGATAGGCTAGCCCGACTGGAATGCCGAGTATGGGATAAGCCAGCAGCATCCAGATTTGAAATTTGCCGCCACTGCGGCTGCGCCAGGAAGATTGGGGATTCGAAGCGCGCGGGTAGTAGATCGTGCCAATGTTGCCGAGCCCCGTGAAGAAGACCGCCATCACTATCGTGACCGCGAAGGCCTCGGCAATTTTCAAGCCCGAAATGGGCAGGCGCAGCGCAAGACAAGCCAGTGTGATGATCGTAAGTTCGAGAAAGATATAGACGCTGGCGGTGATGTTTTTGGCGAGCAGAACGGTGCGCAGTTTCACCGGTGCGAGCCAGTAGAATTGCGCCGCGCTGCGGTCGAAACCAAAGCTGTTGAAGAGTGCCACTTCCCCCAGCATCATCACCGAATAGACACTGATCCAGGTCAGGAAGTTACTCTCGACCGGACCACTTGCGCCAGGAATCACGTTCCCGAATGCGAGAGGTAACCAGACCACCAGTCCAAAGGTGAAGCCCATGAAGAAGACTAGCCGGAAGCGGGAACTCCGTGCGAGCGACTGCAGCTCTTTTTCGACCAGCGCCGCTAGTGGATCGGGAAATACTTTTCGCGGCCAGCGGAAGAGCAGGTCAGTCCAGCGCGACCCCGAAGTTGTGCCTCCGTGTCCGGATTTCGCCCGTGCCGCATCGACATCAAAGTGCAGGCTGCGGTGGAATTGCCACCTTCCAAACCAGATGGCCAGTGCGAGATAGAACAGCACGAGCGGCAAATTCAGTTGCGGCAATTTGCCCATCGCGAGCGAGGCGGCCGCGCCCCAGGGGAACAGCGACTGATTGTAATTCATCAGCGCCGATTTTAGCCCCGGCGGGACACCGAGGAAGGCGATCATTTGCGGAGTAACCATCAGCAGCACGAGCCCCAGCACTACGACTTCGCGGATGCCTTTACGCTCCATCAATCGTCCAATCAAATCCTTGATTCCGGCCGAAAGGTATAGGTTGAATGTTACAAACAGCAACAGTGTAAATGGACTCCAGAGCGGTATCTCGGGGTTGCGGAGCAAGCCGGCAAAAACGCCCGTCAGCAGCAGCAGGACTTCAACGCCGGTGGACAGGCGCAGCAGCACTTCGATCAGGAACAACTGCCGCTCGGGCACCGGATACACCATCAGCTTGCGCGTATCGAGGGACATGCCGGTCGAAGCGAGAAAGACCGGCACCACCTGCCAATAAAGGAATGCGGCGAGCAGCCCAAAGGTCAATACAAGCTCGAAATGGGGGAATTCACTTGGCCGCACGCCTCCAAGCAGCAGCGCAATGCCGATGCCGCCGCCGGCCAGCATCAGGTACCAGAGTGCCATCATGATCGTGCCAATCCAGTAACCGCCCATTTGCGGTTTGCGGTAAAAGTTCAGGAGCGTGCGCCATTGCGCCCAGAGTATCGCCGCCCCCGGGGTGTCCATCAAAGCCATGACAAATCCGTTGCACTGCGATTGTGTTCTCCGACCGTGCGAACGAAGAGGTCTTCGAGAGTCTCAGTTTCACTGCCCTGGCGCAGATCGTCGAGGGTGCCTTCCGCCACCAGCTTGCCTTCGTGGATGATGGCGATGCGGTCGCAGAGGCGCTCGACGACTTCGAGAACGTGCGAAGTCAGGAAGATCGTCGAGCCATTTTTGACGAGATCCAGCAGGAGGTCTTTCATGAGCCGGGCACCAACCGCGTCGACACCCTCGAAGGGTTCATCCATCAGGAAGAGTTGCGGACGGTGGATCAGTGCGGCCGCCATCGCCACGCGCTTCCGCATTCCCTTCGAATATTCGGCGACCAGCTTTCTGCCCGCACCGGACAATTCGAAGAACTCGATCAGTTCCCTGGCCCGCTCCGAGGCGAGCGGCCGCGCGAGTCCGTACATACGGCCGACAAACTCCAGATACTCCGGACCGGTGAGATTGTCGAAGAGCAGCGATTCGTCGGGCACGAGGCCGATGCGGCGCCTGACATTCAGGCCCGCCTCGGGCTGTGCGGGGTCGATTGGCTCTCCCAGGAGGAAGATCTCCCCGGACGTTGGCTGGGCGACTCCCATCAACATTTTTATGGTGGTAGTCTTTCCGGCTCCGTTCGGCCCGAGGAAGCCGTAGAAGCAGCCTTGCGGGACGGAAAGGCTCAATCCGTCGACGGCGAGCTTGGTTCCATAAATCTTCCGCAGATTTTTAATTTCGATAGCAAGCACTTTATGTATTATCGCTGTTCAAGTTCCACACACTAGCGGCGATAAGACAAGCGTGGATTCTATGGCACTTGATCAAAAGGAACTAAGGATGATTGCATCGCCCGCACCGACACCGGTGATCCATGCCGAAAATCGGCAGCTTTTGTACCGGCAGAAGCTCCAGAGCGTTTTAAACAACTTACCTCCGTTTTCTCCGATACTGAACCGGCTGCTTAGCAGCCTGGCGAGCGAGAATGTGCGATTCAGCGATCTGGCAGGCCTGATTGAAAAAGATACCGTGATGAGCGGCCATGTCTTGCGACTGGTGAATAGCGCGGCGATGGCGCGCCAGAGCAGGATCAATTCGATCTCGCATGCCGTGAGCGTGCTGGGACTGGTGCGTTTGCGCAACTTTATCCTTAGTATTTCGATCGCGCGGCTGTGGCAAAACACGAGAACTGTGCCGCCGTGGTCGATGGCACAATTCAATTTGCATGGAGCTGCGGTTGCCTTGATGTCGGACCTATTGACCCATGACACACCTTGCTACTATCCAGAGGGCGCATTCCTGACCGGGCTACTGCATGACTACGGCAAACTGCTGATTGCCGTCGCCCTTCCCGATCAATTCTCCGAAATTGTAAAGATGTTCCAGGAAGGAAAAGGTACGCTTTCCGACTGCGAGTCCGAAGTGATCGGCGCTACCCATGCGGAATTGTCTGCCATGGCGCTCAGAGCCTGGAGACTGCCTGAAGACATTGTCAGGGGCGTGGAATTTCATCACAAGCCGGATGAGGAAGAAAAGTCATTGGTTGAGCCGGTGAAAGGAATGCTGCTGGGAAGAGTCGTCTTCGTGGCAGATGTGGTTGTCCGGCATCTCGGGATTTATGTGATCTCTATCTATGGCTCGCAAGAGCCTTCGCGAGAAAACGCTCTCGCTGCCCTTGAGGAGCATGGCTTTGGCTCATCGGCAGCGCAGATCGTCGCAACATTTGAAACGGAATACGAAGCGATCAAAAGCTTCTTCTAATTCTTCTTCGGGGCGGCCGAGCCTTTGCTCAAGCGGCGGAAGTATTCGGCAACCTGATCGGCATAGCCGCTGGGAACGCGGTCCGGAGTTGCACTGCGTGCTTCGCCATTTGCCTCTTTCGCTTCCACTTCGCGGCGGAGTTTCAGCTCGAGTTGCTCAAGCAGCGGCAACAATTGAGTGCGCATGTGCTCTACCAAGGCCGGATTGCCTTTGAACTTGTTCGGGTCGAGAGCTGCCATATCATTCAATAGCTTTTGGATTTCGGCCTGATCTTCGGGCGTGCCTCCCAACTTGCCGCGCATCGATTCGAGGTCGCGCAAGCTCTGCGAGAAGTTGCGTTCCACGTTGCGCACTTCAGAGGCGTTCGGGAGATTGGGTTGGAACTGGCCGTTATTTATTGCGCCATAGTCGCGGAAGGGACTGCTCCCACCACCACCGCGCTGCTCATTGGGACGGCCGTCCGGGCCGCGTCCACCATTGCCCTGTTGGGACTGGCCTTGTTGCTGGCCTTGACCTTGTTGTTGCCCTTGGCCTTGTTGCTGGCCTTGGCCTTGTTGTTGCCCTTGGCCTTGTTGCTGCCCTTGACCTTGTTGTTGGCCTTGACCCGGTTGC